>NZ_PIJF01000026.1:0-40544 GCF_002809985.1 Geobacillus sp. WSUCF-018B | reverse complement strand
ACAGAGTCGGAATTTTGTTCCGTTTGGTAAAATATACAAAAACCAGAGAGGGCTGACTCCAAAAGTCCGCTTTTTGGCGGACTTTTGGGTCAGCCCCTTTCGCTGGGGCGGTCAGCGAACGGCGCTTTACTCCACAATTTCTTCATGATGGTGGTAATACCGCTCGTAAATGTACTCGATCTCGGCGTCAGTCATGCAGGCGAGCTCTTCCCGCGACAACCCCCGCACTTTTTCGATAAACTCGATCATGTTTTTCCGTTCTGCTCTGCTCATCATCGCCACTCCTTTTTCTGTTTTAAAACAGTAACTTGTTATCTTGTTTTTATTATATAACAGTGAAAATAAAATGGTCAATGATTTTTTTAAAAAAAACAAAAAATAAAAAAGCGGTCAAGCCGCTTTTTCCTGTTCCTGCCGTCCGGCAAGGCAGACGGCGGGGATGAGAAGAACAGCGGTGACCGTCAGAAAAAAGGCGTTCGTTGCCGCATCGACGGCGCTTCCGGCAAGGGGCGGGCCCACCATGCTGCCGAGGCTGTACAGCATTCCGCACAACAAGTTGCCGGTCGGGAGGAGCGCTTTCGGCAACAAGTCGGTCATATAGGCAATGCCAAGGGAGAAAAGGGAGCCAGTAAACATGCCGGCGGCAAACAGACAGGCAGCGAGCCCGACAGTGGACGCACCGACCGTGAGCGCGGCCAAAAAACAGCTGGCGCCGGCCAGCAAGGCGCAAGTGATGACGGTCCGCCGCCCGAACCGGTCGCTGAGCGCCCCGAGCGGGAGCTGAAAGACGATGCCGCCTAACGAGAAAAACGGCAAAATGAAGGCGATCTGTTCGGCGCTCATCTGCTTGCGCAAGGCATACAGCGGGAACACGGAATGAAGGGACGCTTCCAAAAAGCCGTAGGCAAGCGGCAGCAAGAGCGCTGGCCATGCATGTTTCCATGCACCGACCCACCGGCCGGCGGCTGAGGAAGAGCGTTCAAACGGCTTCGGTTTTTCCTTTGGCAGCCAAAAGACGGCCACCCATCCGCTGAAACTGAGGAGAGCGGCCAAATAAAACGGCCACGCCTCATTGATCGAGGCGAGCGAAGCGAGAAGCGGGCCCGCTGTAAAACCAAGGCCGAATGCCAAACCATACAGTGACAGACGCCGCCCGCGCTTAGCCGGCAGCGAAAAGTCGGTGATCCATGTCTGCGTCGCGAAATGAAGCATATGGTCGCCGACCCCGATCAAAAAACGGAGAGCCAGCCAAATAAAAAATGAAGAAAAAAGTGGAAAAAGAGTAAGCGAACATATTACAATAGAACCACCAAGGAGAATGATGGGTCGATACCCATACTTCACCAACGGCCGCTCCAGAAACGGTGAAATGGCCAGCACGCCGATATATAGAGCAGCAGCATGCACCCCGTTGACGGACGAAGGGACGCCGCGTTCATCAAGCAACATGGCTAACAGCGGAAGCAACATTCCTTGGGACAAGCCAGAGATGGCCACGACCGCAGTTAAAATGGCAAAACGCATCGTCATACCCTCACTTCTTTAAATTGGCCAGCCCGCGAACAAACAGAATCCGTCTTTTCACGGCGGAACGGCTGGCCCGTATTCCATCGTACATACAAGCAACGATCAATGCAACGAAAAAATGTTGATGGGAAAGGTGGAAGAAACACAAATGAACAGGTTGTTTGCCTGGATGGCATGGATCGGCGTGCCGGTGTCAGTAATCGGCGGCTTTCTTCACTGGCCGACCGTCTTGATGTTTGGGCTGTATTGTTTGACGATCATTGCGCTCGCCAGCTATATGGGGCGGGCGACAGAGAGTTTGGCCATCGTCGCCGGACCGCGCATCGGCGGGCTGTTAAACGCCACCTTTGGCAATGCGGTCGAGTTGATCATTTCGATTTTTGCCTTGCAAGCCGGACTCGTGGATGTCGTGCTCGCCTCCTTGACCGGCTCGGTGCTGGGAAATTTGCTGTTGGTTGCCGGGTTATCGTTTTTTGTCGGCGGTTTGAAATATAAACGGCAAGAATTCAATATTTATGACGCCCGCCATAACGCCGGGCTGCTGACGTTTGCCATTTTCGTCGCGTTTGTCATTCCGGAAGTGTTTACAATGCAAATGGACGGCGGCGAACGGCTTGCGTTGAGCGTCGGCATTTCGATTATTATGATTTTGCTTTACATCGCTGCCCTTTACTTCCGGCTTGTCACCCACCGCGGCGTATACCAGCATAAATCGGACGAAGCGGAAGAACATGAGGAGCCGGAATGGGGAAAAGGAAAAGCGACCGCCATTTTGGCACTGGCTACGCTCGCGGTTGCCTACTTGTCAGAGCGGCTCGTCCATACGTTCGAAACCGTGGCGGAGTCGTTTGGCTGGAGCGAGCTGTTTATCGGGATCATCATCGTCGCCATCGTCGGCAATGCGGCGGAGCATGCTTCGGCTGTCATGATGGCATACAAAAATAAAATGAACGTCGCCGTCGAGATCGCCGTCGGCTCGACCTTGCAAATCGCCATGTTCGTCGCGCCGGTGCTTGTGCTCGTTTCGCTTTTGTTTCCGGAAAAAATGCCGCTTGTCTTTTCACTTCCCGAACTCGTCGCGATGGCCGCTTCGGTGCTCTTGATGATCGTATTGTCCAACGACGGCGATACGAACTGGTTTGAAGGGGCGACGCTGCTGGCGGCCTATATCATTATGGGCATTGGTTTTTATTTGCTTTGACGGATTCACCCGGGAGGTTGGCGCTCGGGTTTTTTGGACAGAGGCACGGCGCCGGGACGGAAGAAATTTTCACTGTCACGGATAAACGGTGCGTTTTGACGGAAAATAACAGTGAATATGAGATAGAAAGGAGCGAATGCGATGAAAAAATGGGCGGTTTCGCTGTTTGCGAGCGCACTGCTTCTGTATGCGGCAGCGTTCCCGGCATTGGCGGCTTCCGGAAAGCCGGCGCCCGGTGCGGTGATCGATATCTCGAAAGAGAACACATACCCGAATCCAACGCAAGACTTGCCGCATCTAGAGCCAAGCTCGTTTACGAAACAGCTGCTGAAATCGGCCAATGTGAACATTGAGAATCCCGAATTGATCCATCTCTTTAATGAATCTTCGGCGACCGACACGCCATGGGCCGTTGGCTATCGAGCGACGATTTATTTAGGCCAATGGCCGCTCAACTACCAATCGCTCGAAACATCAACAAATTGGGAGTATCAAAAGGTCAATACGAATTTTCTCGACAACCGCGGCGGCGACACAGCACAAAAACTGTATTACAAACAGGAAATGCAAAAATACGTCCGTGGCGGCTTGACGGTGAAAGTGCCGAATGAAGACGCCGTCAAACGGATGATGTTGAACAAGGCCATGGAAAAAACAAATTTACCGCTCGCTTTCAGCACCGTTGTCGGTCTTGGCACGAAAAAGGATCAGCCGTACAACGTGCCGGCGAAAAAAATGGGCTATTTGTATGCGTATGCTCCGGCTGTGAATGAAAAAGGGAAAGTGACGTACGGGGAAGTGTATATCGTCTTGAAAGGAAACAAAAAGAAAATCGTTGTCAAAAACGTGACGACAAGAGGGGTCGGGGCATGGATTCCGGTGCAAGACCGGCTGTATATGTCCTATGTCGTCAGCGAGCAGCCGCGATAAAAGAGTCGGGCCCAAAAAGCAGGCGCGTTTTGGGCCTCCTCTTTTTTATGCGCATGGCCGATGATGCGCTTGCCTCTGCGGCGTTGCTGTTTATCGGGCGATGCGCGCCGCCCGTTTTGTAAAATCGACGCCGCGGTAATACGTCTGCTTGACGAGCACATTGGGCCCTAAGCAGCGCGCGGCCGGACAGTGGCAAAGAAGTTCATTGGCGATTTTCGAGCGCCGCCATCGGTTATACACATCCGGCAATGAATCGCGGACGATGTTGCCAAGCGGCGGTTCATCGCCGAAATCGGTGACGATGACATCGCCGGTGAAAATGTTGACATTAAGCCGCGAACGGCCGTCAGGGTCGTTGCGGACGGTGACGTTTTTGCTTTCATACAGCCGCTTTAATAGGCGAAGATCGTCTTCATTGTCGCTGCACGGGTAAAATGGCAGCGTGCCAAACAACATCCAGACGTTTTCATCGCGAATGTCAAGCAAATGGTGGATCGCCGCGCGCAGCTCATCGAGACTTAGCGTCTCTAAGGCGCTGGCAAAATCGCTTGGGTACATCGGGTGAATTTCATGGCGCCGGCAGCCCATTTCCTCAACGACTTGGCGATGGATCGTTTCCAAATGGCGGACGGTCCGTTTGTTTAACATCGTTTCCGCCGATACCATCACGCCGGCATTGGCCAGCGCTTTTGCATTGTCAAGCATGCGCTGGAAGTATTTCTCGCGTTGGGCGCGCGTCGGTTTCCGCTCCATCATAGCGAATCCACCGTCGATGAAATCGTCGATTGTCCCCCAGTTGTGGGAGATATGGAGCACATCCAAATACGGAATCACTTTTTCGTAGCGGGACAAGTCAAGCGTCAAATTCGAATTCAGCTGCGTTCGCACCCCGCGCTCATGTGCATAGCGGAGAAGCGGAACGACGTATTGTTCAACCGATTTTAATGACAGCATCGGCTCGCCGCCGGTGATGCTTAATGAGCGTAAATGCGGAATTTCTTCAAGCCGGCGGAGCAACAACTCAAGCGGCAGCGCCTCGGGATCTTTCGCTGTCAACGTATAGCCGACGGCGCAATGTTCACAGCGCATATTGCAAAGCGTCGTTGTCGTAAACTCGACGTTCGTCAGTTCCAACTTTCCATACTCTTCTAGATCAACGTACGCCTCCCACGGATCGTACGCCGGCGTAATGGCCGGCATGGCGGATGAACGCATCGCTTTCTCCTCTCTCTATAAAAAAGTTCCATCGTTCATTATTAGCCGCCTTAGCAGCCCTTGTCAATCGTTTTAGCTGTTTTGCCTCTACCCCATTCGTATGATGAGAAAGGAGCCATCATGAGATGGAAAAGAAAGATTTTTTACACAACAGCGAGAAACGGAGTATAATAGAAAAAGATAAGGACAACTGCCTATGCACGATGAACAGGGGAAGGGGCGTTTAGACAAATGGAAAAGTTCCAGCAAAGCATGTACGACTTGATCGTCGAGACGTCGACGAAGCTGCCGAAGGACGTCCGTCGAGCGATCGCTCGGGCGAAAGCGCGCGAAAACGCCGGCACGCGGGCGGCGATGGCGTTGGATACAATCGTTGGCAACATTCAAATGGCGGACGAAAACGTATCGCCGATTTGCCAAGATACGGGCTTGCCGACGTTTAAAATCAAAGTGCCGGTCGGCGTCAACCAAATCGAAATGAAAAAAGCGATCCGGGCTGCCATTGTCGAAGCGACGAAAAATGGCAAACTGCGCCCGAACTCGGTCGATTCGCTCACCGGCAAAAACAGCGGCGATAACTTAGGGGAAGGCGTGCCGGTCATTAAATTTGAACAGTGGGAAAACGATTACATTGACGTTCGCCTTATTTTAAAAGGCGGCGGCTGTGAAAACAAAAACATCCAATACAGCCTGCCGTGTGAACTCGAAGGGCTCGGCCGCGCCGGCCGTGATTTGGACGGCATCCGCAAATGCATTTTGCATGCGGTGTATCAGGCGCAAGGGCAAGGGTGCAGCGCCGGCTTCATCGGCGTCGGCATCGGCGGCGACCGCTCATCCGGCTATGAGCTCGCCAAAGAACAGCTGTTCCGTCCGGTTGATGACGTCAACCCGATTGAAGAATTGCGCCAGCTGGAAGAATACATTATGGAAAACGCCAACAAGCTCGGCATCGGCACGATGGGCTTTGGCGGCGAATCGACGCTGCTTGGCTGTAAAATCGGCGTCATGCATCGCATCCCGGCGAGCTTCTTCGTCTCCGTCGCCTACAACTGCTGGGCGTTCCGGCGCATGGGCGTGAAAATCGATCCGGCCACCGGTGAGATCATCGAATGGCTGTACCAAGACGGCGAAGACGTCGATTTTGCAAAAGAGTTGGAAAAAGCGGAAGCCGCTGCGGCGCTTGAACAAGGAGAGGCGCGCGTCATCGATCTCGTTCCGCCGCTGTCGGAAGAACAAGTGCGGAAGCTCCGCGTCGGCGACGTCGTCCGCATCAGCGGCGTCATTTACACCGGCCGCGACGCCATTCATAAATATTTGATGGATCACGATGCCCCCGTCGATTTGAACGGGCAAATCATTTACCATTGCGGCCCGGTCATGCTAAAAGACGAAGACGGCCGCTGGCACGCCAAAGCCGCCGGCCCGACGACCAGCATCCGCGAAGAGCCGTATCAAGGCGACATTATGAAAAAATTCGGCGTCCGCGCTGTCATCGGCAAAGGCGGCATGGGCGCAAAGACGCTGCAAGCGTTAAAAGAACACGGCGGCGTGTACTTAAACGCCATCGGCGGCGCGGCCCAATATTATGCGGACTGTATCAAATCAGTCGAAGGCGTGGATCTCATGGAATTTGGCATTCCAGAAGCCATGTGGCATTTGCGTGTTGAAAACTTCACCGCCGTCGTTACGATGGACTCGCACGGCAACAGCTTGCATGAAGATGTAGAAAAATCATCGTTGGAAAAACTGGCCCAATTCAAAGAACCGGTGTTCAAATAAACGTGAAGAAACGATTGGCAGCGTGACTCCCCAAAAGCATCCGCTTTTGGGGCTTCTTTTTTGTGAAAATGCCTTGCTTTGATCAACCCTTCTCATGCTGGCGGTGAGCAACGCCTGCCGATGGATGTTTTCCGTGCAAATCCGCCGCCTTGATCAGCTATTTTCATGCCAAGGTGGCGAGCAACGCTCGCTCATGAATGCTTTTTTTGCAAAAAATGGCGTGCGTAAAGCAGCTGAGGGCGAAAACAATAAAAAAGAGGAAAAGACGGCGGCCAAGGAGGAACCAGGCATGAGATGGCTCATTTCTCTCGTTTTGGCGATCGCGCTTTTTCCCGCTTCTGCGTTTGCCGCAAGCAATCAAGCGATCCATTGGGGATTCAAGCGGAGCGAAAACCACGAGCCCCCGTCGGCGGGAAAAGAGCTCGATGAGCTGCTTGCCAAATATGACGCGTTTTATTTAGGCGATACGAGTGAAAAAACGATTTACTTGACGTTTGACAACGGCTATGAAAACGGCTATACGGCGCAAATTTTGGACGTATTGAAAGAAAAACATGTGCCGGCCGCCTTTTTTGTCACCGGCCATTATTTGCAAACCGCGCCCGATTTAGTCAAACGGATGGCGGCGGAAGGACACATCATCGGCAACCATTCGTGGCACCATCCCGATTTAACAACCGCAAGCGATGAGCGGGTGCGCGAAGAGCTGGAAAAAGTCAAGGAAAAGACGGAAGAGCTGACCGGGCAAAAAGGGATGGTGTACCTTCGTCCGCCGCGCGGCATTTTTAGTGAACGGACGTTGTCCCTCGCCCGCGAGCTCGGCTATTACCACGTCTTTTGGTCGCTGGCGTTTGTCGATTGGCAAACCGACCGTCAGCGCGGCTGGCAATATGCCTATGACCAAATCATGAAACAAATTCACCCAGGCGCGATTTTGCTGCTGCACTCCGTGTCCAAAGACAACGCCGAGGCGCTGCCGAAAGTGATCGACGACTTGCGCAAACAAGGGTATACGTTTGCCAGCTTAGATGAATTGATGGCGAAAAAGATGGGACTCCATCCGTGGCTGTTTCGCCCATAAGCGGTTTCGTTTGAAAAATGGCCCCACCCGTGAGCCGCTTGGTTCAGCGGGTCTTTTTCGTTATAATGAGGATACGGACGAAAGAAACAGGTGAATGCGATGTGGACAAAAACAGTGACGGTGCCGGCGCCGTACGATTTCGCCCACGCCCTTGAGCGGCTTTCGCTCGACCCGCTGTTGGCCGTGGATCGGGAACGGCAGCGCATCACCGTGCCGCTCGCCCTCGACGGCTGTTTCGTGCCCGTAACGGTGGAAGGCGTCGGCACAAAAGATGACCCGAGATTTGTCGTTTCAGCTCCTTTTCCCGAGCGGCAAGACGAGGTGATGGAGCGGATTTCGCATCTGTTTCAATGGCGGACGCCGCTCGGGCCCATTTACGAGCATTTCCGCCGCACTGACCTGGCGCCGCTGTTTGCCGAGTATGAAGGAATGCCGCTTGTGCTCGATTTTGATCTATATTTTTGCCTCATCAAATGTTTGATCCATCAGCAACTTCATCTCAAAGTCGGCTATCGGCTGACGGAGCGGTTTGTGAAAACGTTCGGAACAGAAGTGGATGGCGTTTGGTTTTACCCGCGCCCGGAAGAAGTGGCCGCCCGTTCGTACGAGGATGTGCGCGCCTTGCAGCTGAGCGGGCGGAAAGCGGAATATATCGTCGATGTGTCGCGTCTCATCGCTGACGGAAAGCTGCGGCTTGATGAACTTAAGCAGATGGAAGACGGCGAGGTGATGGAGCGGCTGACCGCCGTGCGCGGCATCGGCCCGTGGACGGTGCAAAACTTCCTCCTCTTCGGCCTTGGCCGTCCAAACGTCTTCCCGCCGGCGGATATCGGCTTGCAGCGGGCGGTTGAAAAACAATTCGGGCTTCCGAAGCGGCCGACCGCAAAAGAGATGGCGGCGCTTAGCGAGCGGTGGAAGCCGTACGCCAGCTATGCGGCGCTTTATTTATGGAGAAGTATCGAATGAGAGGGACCGATATGGCAAAGCAACAAACGAACATCAAAATCAAAAAAGGCGACCAATTTCCTGTGACCATTCAACGGATCGGCATTAACGGCGAAGGGGTCGGCTATTTCCAAAAACAAGTCGTCTTCGTCCCCGGCGCGTTGCCGGGGGAAGAAGTCGTCGTCGAAGCGACGGACATCCATCCAACCTACGCCGAGGCGAAAATCAAGCACATCCGCAAGCGCTCGCCAAACCGTATCAAGCCGCCATGCCCGCTCTATGATCAGTGCGGCGGCTGCCAGCTCCAGCACTTATCGTACGAAGCGCAGCTTGAAGCCAAACGCGACATCGTCATCCAAGCATTGCGCCGCCACGCCCGCCGCCTCGATGTCGACAAACTCGACATCCGCCCGACGATCGGCATGGCCGACCCGTGGCAATACCGAAACAAAAGCCAATTTCAAGTCGGGATGAAAAGAGGGAAGGTGCTCGCCGGGCTGTACGGCCTGAACTCACACCGGCTCATCGACTTGTCGGAATGTCGCGTCCAACACCCACAAACGACGCGCGTGACCAACATTGTCAAAACGATTTTGCAAGATTTGCGCATCCCCATTTACAACGAGCGGACAAGAACAGGCGTCGTGCGGACGATCGTCGTCCGTGTCGGCTTCCATACGGGCGACATTCAGCTTGTGCTGGTGACGGCGACAAAAGACATTCCGCGCAAAGAGTTGTTGATCGAGGAAATCCACCGCCGCCTTCCGGAAGTGAAATCAATCGTGCAAAACATCAACGGCGAAAAAACCTCGCTCATTTTCGGCGACGAGACAGAAGTGCTAGCAGGAGATGAATACATTCAAGAAACGCTCGGTGATTTGTCATTTGAGCTCTCCGCGCGCGCCTTTTTCCAGCTTAATCCCATCCAAACGGTGAAATTGTACGATGAAGTGAAAAAGGCATCCGCTCTCACCGGAACAGAGAGGATCGTTGATGCCTATTGCGGCGTCGGCACGATCGGGCTGTGGCTCGCCCGCGATGCGAAAGAAGTGCGCGGCATGGACACGATCCCCGAAGCGATTGAAGACGCCAAGAAAAACGCGGACAAACATGGCTTTACGAACACGCACTATGTCGTCGGCAAAGCCGAATATTGGCTGCCCAAATGGGTGAACGAAGGCTGGAAGCCGGACGTCATCATCGTCGACCCGCCCCGCGTCGGCTGCGACCGAGCGCTGCTTGAGACGATCCTTCGCGTTCGCCCGCAAACGGTCGTCTACGTCTCATGCAACCCATCCAGCCTTGCCCGTGATCTCGATGCCTTGGCGGCCCAATACCGCGTCGACTACATCCAGCCGGTCGACATGTTTCCGCACACGGCGCACGTTGAGGCGGTGGCGAAGCTGGTGTTGGAAATGTAAACATGAAGTAAACTTGTTCCGCTCCTTAGGAATGATTCACAGCAGACAAGAAAGTCATATATTTTTTGAACCGATTGAAACTGATGGCTTATTGTAAAAAACGCACGTAGCAAAGCGCCTTTTCCTGTCAAGGAAAGGCGTTTTTTCTGTTTGCTGGTGGGAAAGGCGGAGGTTTGCCGCATATTGTAGGTGAAAGGGAAAGAAAGGTTGAATCCGAGGGCGTGCTTAACATATAGGAGAGCTCACTTCTAGATAAAGGGAATAGGCTCTTTGTATGGCTGGATTCTTCCGAGTCTTCATACTGATCCAAGGAGGATAGCTCGTTTATCCTATCTTTTTTGTTGATATTAGTTATAAATTCCTGTTTTATCCATAGACGAAAGGAAAATGAAAAAAATTTAGAATAAAATGAGTAAATGATAAGGAGGGTGAGCAATGAAGAAAAAATTACTCATGTTGACCGTTGCTGGGGGCCTTCTGGCGAGCAGTGCCGCTATCCAGTTGCCGTTTGTAGAGGCGGTCGGCAATGGGCCGAATTATGGAGGGCATGAAACGGTTAGAACCGCTATACTCCACACTTATGAAGAGATGGTTGCCTTCTTAAAGGAGCAGGACGCTAAACAAGAACAGATGGAATTAGAAGTGATTGGGCAATCCATCAAAGGAAGAGACCTATATCTCGTCAAGTACATCAAAAACCCGGATCATCCGACCATTTTATTTTTGACTCAACAGCATGGCAATGAGCAATTGACGACAGAAGGAGCTCTGGAGTTTATTAAACATCTTGGGACAAGGAAAATGAAAGACGTCTTGAACCATGTCAATGTACTAATCGTGCCGATGCTAAACCCGGACGGGGCGATGGGGGATGTTGATTTTCCGCTCGATGATTATATCGCAAGCGGAGACCGCCATTTGACGAGGTATAATGCCGTTGGCGCTGATTTGAATCGCGATCATGTAAATAAACAATATCCGGAGACAAAGGCGCTACATAACAACGTGCTCCGCAAATATCACATCGATTATATGATCGACTTGCACCATCAAGGGGCAAACAGTGAACGGGACGGCAAGTTAGTATCCGGCTCTATTCTTTATCCAACTTCTCCTAATGCAGATGAAGAAGTTGTTTACCGTTCCAAACAATTAGGGGCTGTAATTTTTGATGCCATCGAGCCGACAGGATGGGGGCATCTTGGAAAATATGTTGGCGGCTCATCAGAGGCCATTGGCCGAAATGGCATTGCAGTTGAATATGGAATTTCGACATTGCTATTTGAGATGCGTGGGATGTCAGACCATTACATTGGTAGCTATGTTATTGGACAAAAAAGCAACGGTTATTTAATTCGACAAACGGTTGTCGCTTTGGATGCGGCAGTTAGGGCAATCGCTGACGGCTCGATTCATGAAAAAGATGTTTCTTTTTGGGACACCCTGCCTTATCAAGAGCGGAGATCTGAGTAGTAGATCGGCTCTCCGTTGAAACGCGCAGAGAGATTATATCACTTTTTTTTAAATTGAAAGGGGATACGCTCATGAAAGGAAAACGCCCAAAACTTATATGGCCAACTGCTTTGGCGCTTACGCTTGGATTGTCCTCCCCCGTTTTTGCGGATCCGCAGTCAAGACCGAACGGCCCGTATGTCGAAGATAGCCAAAATATTTCGTTATCAAGCTTTATGTCTAATGAGGAATTGGCGGCTACCCTTCAGAAGCTGGAAGCTGCTTCCCAAGGAAAGATGAAGGTTGAAATCGCCGGGTATTCAAACTGGGCGCCTGATGGATACAAGACGGCCGAGGATAAAGGCTATCCTCTTTACTTAGTGAAGTTTGGAGACGCCGACCCGAATAAGAAACGTATATTCATTACAGCCCAAATTCACGGAAATGAGCAAATCGGCGCCGAAGCAGCCATTGATATTATGAGAAAGCTGTCTTCCAATGACCAGGAAGTTCAAAACATTTTAAAGAAGGTATCGATTTGGATTATGCCACGCATTAACCCTGAAGGGGCCGATAATACGTATGAAGGAAAATGGTATCCGACCCGTTATACACACCAGACGTGGGAACCGGAGAAGCTAGGGCTTTCGGAGGACACAGCTGCCCCGTGGTATTATAGGGCGGACGGGAGCGAGAGAGCTCAAAATAATGACGGCCGCGTCTATTATGGCATCCCTGGTTATGACCAAAATCGGGATTATAACCCGAACTTGAACTTTCGGATAGAGGATTATCATCCAAGTGATGTTGCGGCGTTTTTAAATAACAAAGAAACGAATAACAGCTTATATGGCGGTTTTTACGTTACGGCGGAGGCGAGAACGGTGACAAGTGTGTTTCAACAATTCAAGCCAGACGTATACATCGATCTTCACCATCGGGGATTTAACACTGTTTCCGATGATGACAACCGCTCCGTTCCCGTACAGCTGGCCGCCGTTGTCGCGGATCCATATACAGATCCGTTTACAGGAAAACATTATGAGGTGGATGAAGATGTCTTGACACTTAGCAAGCAAGTCAATGCCTTGGCTGCACAATCACTTCAAAGAGGCCAGTCACATTTCGGAGCGGTGCAAAAGTATCCTGACGTAAACTTGCCTGGCACGGCCCTCGGGGCGTTTGCATTGAACGACACCGCTATTATGTTGATTGAAATCAAAGGACAATCGCAAACGCTAGGACAAAAACAGTCCGGCATGTTAAGGCAAACGGTTACAACACCGCTCTACGAGGTGTTCAAAGCCATGGCTGACGGCTCCATTCATGATATTGACCCGGCGCTGTATGATGCCATTCCGGAGGCTGACAATCGCATCAGTGATCCAACAACAAGGGATGATCAACACTTCTAAAGGGATGGAATTGTTTCTGAAACTGGCAGTCATGTCAACATGGCTGTCAGTTTTATTTTTTAAGGCCTCGTGAAACGAAAAATACGCCTCCAGTCGTAGACAAAATATATCTATGGAACATGATGGGAAACGGATTGTCCGCAGTATGATGGAAAACGAAAGGAGGCGAAAGGATTGGCAAAAAAGATCGGGCTGTTCGTTGCTGGCGCGGTGGCGTTGTTTGTGCTGCTGTTTCATCTTGGACCGCTTGTCGGGTTGGCAATCACGCTGGCGGTGCTGTACTATGCGTTCAAGAAATGGTTGAAAGCCCCGTCGACATTCGGGAAAGTGGTGTGGGCGCTCATTGGCTGTGCGGCGTTGGTGGCCAGCGCTTGGAATGTGCCGGCGCTTATCGCGCTTGTCGCGGCGTATGTGCTGTATGTTGTGTATCGGAAATGGAACGGAGTGAAAGATGAGCGCATCGTTCCAGAAGCAGACGACCCGTTTGTCAACTTTGAAAAACAATGGGCGGAGCTGCAGAAGCATTATTAAATGATGGAAAGGGAGCGGATCAACGGTGAGTGTATTCTCTCGCTTGAAAACGATCATTGAAGCCGATGTTCATGAATGGCTTGACGAAAAAGAAAAGAAAAACCCGATCGCGCTTCTCAATCACTATTTGCGCCAATGTGAACAGGAAGTCGAGCGGGTGCGGCAGCTGCTTGAGCGCCAGTATGCGCTGAAAGAGCAATTTGCCCGCGAACATCGCGAAGCCGAACAGATGGCGGAAAAACGAAGCAAGCAGGCGGAGGTGGCGGCGCAAGCGCGGTGCATGGAGAATGTGCGAGGTCGAACGCGATTCATTTTTGGATCAGGAATAGCTGCTCTGTGAACGTGAAAACCGCTCCGTTTGCTCGGCGTAAAGCGAAGACCAAGAAGAATGATAAAACGGGAGCGGTTTTCGTTTGCGGTGGATCGGGACATTTGGGTTGATCGGCGAAAGAGGAGTTACGCTTGCTTGGCCAATTGGCGAAGTTTTCGGTCGTGATGGAGCACCTTCGTGGTCAACACTTCGACCGAGGTTTGCGTGTCTGTCAGTTCTTCTTCTAAGCGGTCGATTCGCTCATTCAGTTGTTGGTTTATCTGATGCATTTCTTCGCGAAGGGCGTCGATTTTGGCCTCAAGCCGAGTTTCAACAGCGTGGATTTCCGACCGCAGCTGCTGCCCCATTTCTTGCATCTCGCTGCGGAGTTGTTGCCCCATTTCTTGCATCTCATTGCGCAGCTGTTGTCCCATTTCCTGCATCTCGCCGCGGAGTCGTTGCTCCATTGTTTGCATTTCATGGTGAAGTCGCTGTTCCATCGTTTGCATTTCATGATGCAGTCGTTGCTCCATTTCCTGCATTTTCGAGCTGATTTTGTCGGAATGTTGTTCGAGCGCGTGGAGCACGGCTTGAATGATCGTGTTCTCTTCCATTTGTTTCACCTCCTTATGGCCATTATAGGAGAAACGGAACGGGAAGGAAAGAGAAAAGATGGTGGTTTTCGTCGAAGGAAGGCAAGCGGTTTTGGTTGAAGACAGCACGTTTTCGATTTATGATGCCGGCTGTCTTGCTGTACAATAAAACGTAAAAGAACAGGCGTTGGCCGCAAAGGAGATGACGATGTTGGACGCAGGATGGAAGTTCGACAACAGTTATGCAAGGCTGCCGGAGCGCTTTTTCAGCCGTGTTCTCCCCACGCCGGTGCGCGCGCCGAAGCTCGCGGTGTTGAATCGTCCGCTGGCCGCGGAGCTTGGGTTGAATGAGGAAGCGTTGCGAAGCGAAGAGGGAGTGGCGGTGTTCGCCGGAAACCAAATTCCGAACGGGGCGGAGCCGCTGGCGCAGGCGTATGCGGGGCATCAGTTCGGGTACTTTACGATGCTTGGCGATGGACGGGCGGTGCTGCTTGGCGAGCACATCACGCCAAGCGGGGAGCGGGTGGACATTCAGCTGAAAGGTTCGGGCCGGACGCCGTATTCGCGCGGCGGCGACGGACGGGCGGCGCTGGGACCGATGCTGCGGGAGTACATCGTGAGTGAGGCGATGCACGCGCTTGGCATCCCGACGACGCGAAGTCTGGCGGTCGTCACAACGGGAGAGACGATTGTGAGGGAGACGGAATTGCCTGGGGCGATGTTGGCCCGCGTCGCCTCAAGCCATTTGCGCGTCGGGACGTTCCAATACGCGGCGCAATGGGGAACGGCCGAGGAGCTGCGCGCGCTGGCTGACTACGCGCTCTGGCGCCATTTTCCCGGTTTTGAGGAAGCTGAGAACCGCTATTTGTTTTTGCTTGAACAAGTGATCGAACGGCAAGCGGCATTGGTCGCGAAATGGCAGCTTGTCGGGTTCGTCCACGGGGTGATGAACACCGACAATATGACGATCAGCGGGGAAACGATCGACTACGGGCCGTGTGCATTCATGGATGCGTATGACCCCGCGACGGTGTTCAGCTCGATTGATACGCAAGGACGGTATGCATACGGAAACCAGCCGTATATCGGGGGCTGGAATTTGGCAAGGTTTGCGGAAAGCTTGTTGCCGCTGTTCGATGCCGATGAAGACAAAGCGATTGCGCTTGCTCAAGAGGCGCTTGATGAGTATCCGAAGCAGTACCATCGCCATTGGCTTTCCGGAATGCGGGCGAAGCTCGGCCTTGCCGAGGAGCAGGAAGGGGATCAGGAGCTGATTGCGGATTTATTGCGGCTGATGGAGCTGCATCGCGCTGATTATACGAACACGTTCCGGGCGTTGACGTTAGGCGAGTATACGGGAATGACGCTCTTTGATGCTTCCGAGTTTCGCGAGTGGCACGAGCGCTGGCAAACAAGGCTCAGCCAAGAATCGGTCTCGCGGGAAGAGGCGTATGAACGGATGCGCCGCCATAATCCGGCGGTCATTCCGCGCAACCATCGGGTTGAAGAGGCGTTGGCCGCCGCGGTCAACGGCGGCGATTACAGCGTGATGAATCGTCTCCTTCAAGCTCTTTCCGACCCGTACGCCTACTCGCCGGAGCAAGAGAAATACGCGGAACTGCCGCCGCCGTCCGACCGCCCGTATCGGACGTTTTGCGGGACGTGATGAAGGAGGGCTTTACGGCCATACCCGTCAAGTTAGCGGTATAAAATTTTTTAGGATGATACGCATGTTCGAAAAATCAATCAAAGGATGAAGAGAAAACCAAATGCTGGGCAATGCCAAACAACCCTCAAGAAGAGGGTTGTTTGGCATTTATATCCATAACCCACACTACCATATCCCCAAAAAAATAATCCTTTCCAACGCTGATTTTCGTTAGAAAGGATACCATGTTTTTGGCGCTGAAAAAAGATCAATTTCTTAACTTGATGGCTATGGTTAGCCGCCCTCTCCTACTCGATGGATGTCTGCCTTTGATGATGTTGCCTATTCCCCAGTGCACAATCGAATCCTTTCTGTGCGGCATCGCGTCAGCGATTGGAAAGCAATGTTTTCAAACAGAAGCGTTTCATGCAACACAATTTAGGACGATGATGTATTTCAGCGCTATGCCATTGAAATGGTCATACGTTATCATTAAAATTTGGAGCATAAGAATTCAAAGTACAATGAGGTGAATGGTATGCCTTCTCTTCCGGAAGAGTTGAAAGATCTAGAATCCAAACTGCAACATACATTAAGAAAATTAGAGTCAATTCAAAAAGCGTTGGATGAATCGACGATTGTTGTGATTACCGACCAGACGGGAAAAATTACATATGTGAATGAGGCTTTCTGCCGCATCTCACAATATAGCCGTGAGGAACTGATTGGAAACACCCATCGCATTGTCAATTCAGGATACCATAGCCGAGAATTTTTTAAACATATGTGGAAAACCATCGGGACAGGGAAGATATGGAGGGGAGAGATCAAAAATAAAGCGAAAGACGGGAGTTACTACTGGGTTCAGTCTACCATTGTCCCCTTTTTGGATGAACGAGGAAAGCCGTATCAATACGTGTCGATTCGAACGGATATTACCCGTTTGAAACAGTATGAAGAGCAAATCAAATATATGGCCAACCATGATGATTTGACGGGCCTTCCCAATCGCCGTTTTTTAAGAGAGCAGTTTTCTAAATTGCTGAAAGAGACGAAAGAGGAGGAACGACTGCTGGCCGTTTATTTTATTGATTTAGCGCGGTTTAAAAACATTAATGATTCATTGGGGCATTCGGTGGGAGACGAAGTGTTGAAACAAATGGCTGCTCGTTTTCGAACAGTATTAGATCAAAAGCTGTTTTTGACTCGCGTGGGCGGTGATGAGTTTGTCGCTGTGGCGCCGCGGGTGAATTATCAGTCTATCCTTGCGTATGTGCGGACAATCCAACAAATGTTGGCCCGACCATTGGAGATTGAAGGAAGAGAGTTTATTCTCTCCGCCAATATCGGAATCAGCGTTTTTCCTTTTGATGGAGAAGATTTAAACACGTTGCTCGGCCATGCGGACATGGCCCTGTATCATGCGAAAGAGGAAGGAAAATTTTATCAATTTTATCATCGAACGATCAATCAGCGCTTAATTAGGGAAACGATATTAGAAAGCCATTTGCATCGTGCTATCGAAAGAGATGAATTTATTCTGTATTATCAGCCGCAGTACGATTTGTTCACTGGGGAACTGATTCGCCTAGAAGCGCTGATTCGTTGGTATAATTCAGAGCTTGGATGGATCCGCCCGGATCAGTTTATTCCTTTAGCTGAAAAAATAGGATTGATGCCAAAACTCGATGAGTGGGTGCTGTCTACGGCATGCCGGCACAGGAAAATGTGGAAACAAAGAGGGGGGGTCGAAGCGGATTTATCCATCAACCTGTCTGCTTCCCATTTCCAAATACCAGGCATGGCTAAACGGCTCCTTTCCATTATTGAAAGCAATGGAGATGATCCATGTCGATGGGAATTTGAAGTGACTGAACATATTATGATGCAAGATAGTGCGGTCGTGTACGAAAACATAAGCCAGTTAAAAGAGGCAGGCGTTAAACTGGCGATTGATGATTTTGGCGTAGGATATAGTTCATTAGGATATATAAAGAAGTTAAAAGTGGACCGTTTAAAAATCGATCGTTCGTTTATCAAAAACTTACCGCAATCCGCTGATGACCAAGCCATTGTGGCTGCTGTGATCACGATGGCTCATCAATTGTCGATCGATGTCGTTGCAGAAGGAATTGAAAATGAGAAGCAAATTCAAATATTAAAGGAAATGGGGTGCAACGGAGGGCAAGGGTATTTTTGGAGGCAACCTGTGTCGGAAACGGAGATTGGATCGTTGTTGCAATGCAATGAGTGAACAGTTCAAAATGGCAATATAGGTTGTCTTGCCATACTCGGGTATGTTGAGGAAACGAATGAAGAGGAAAAGGAGCTGGTTTCATGGAAACGCTCAGACAACGGCTGCGATCCATTGATCAAAAGGGATATAAAGCGTATAAAACGATCGAAGGGACGTATTCGTTTCCACTGTTTACGCTCGCGATTGACCACGTGCAAGGCGATCCGTTCGCTGAGCCGTCCAAGGTCCGCGTGATCATGCCGCGGGCGAAAACGGCGTTGGCAGCGGAGTGGACGAATACGAAACCGCGCCGCGTTCGCTGCGAAGACGTGCTCGCGCGCCGCGTCCATCGTGAATTGCGGCAATGGCCGCTGCGGGCGCGTGGATCGGGAAAAAGCGGACTCGTCTTGATCGATGCCCCGGAGCAGAAGGTGCTCGAGCGGACAGCAGTGCAAGTGACAGACGAGACGGTCACTGTCTGTTTGTCGGTCGGTTTGCCGGCGAATGGACGGCGCATTTTGGCGAAAGAAGCCGAGGTCATCTTTTTCGAGCAAATTCCATCCGTCATCGAGCGGGCGGTGTACGGCCTTCGGGAGGAGGATATTCGTGCGGCAGTCGAGCTTGCCGATCAGCAGCACGCCATTCGCCGCTATTTGCGTGAACACGGATTGGTGGCGTTTGTCGCGAACGGTGCGGTTTTGCCGCGGGAGAGCGGAGTGAGCGACAAGCCGCTGCAACGTGGAGCGGTGCCGTTTCAAAGTCCGCCAGAGCTGGAGATTGCGATCCCCGTTCCGCATCGCGCTGAACCGATCAAAGGCATGGGCATCCGCAAAGGGATTACGCTGATTGTCGGCGGCGGCTACCACGGCAAATCGACGCTGCTGCAGGCGCTTGAGCACGGCGTGTATGATCATGTCGCCGGCGACGGGCGGGAGTTTGTCATCACAGACAGCGGGGCGGTGAAAATTCGCGCCGAAGACGGCCGGAGCGTCGCCAATGTTGACATTTCCCCGCTCATTGGCACGCTGCCGTATGGAAAAGAGACGAAACAGTTTTCGACGGAAAACGCGAGCGGCAGCACCTCACAGGCCGCGAGCATGATCGAAATGATTGAAGCGGGGGCATCGGCGTTTTTGATTGATGAAGATACGAGCGCGACGAATTTGCTCGTCCGCGATGCACGCATGCAGGCGCTTGTGGCGAAAGATGCCGAACCAATCACGCCGTATATCGACAAGGCGCGTCAACTATTTCGCGATTACGGCATTTCGACCGTTCTTGTCGTCGGCGGATTGGGGGATTACTTGGATATCGCGGATTGCGTGATCAAAATGGAGCAGTACGTCCCGTTTGATGTGACGGCAGAGGCAAAACAAATCGCCTTGCAGATGCCGTCGGGACGGAAAGCGGAAGGCGGCGAGTCGTTCGGCTGCATTCATGAGCGCATTCCTCTGCCTGGGAGTTTAAACAGCCAAAAAGGAAAAAAAGAAAAAGCGGTCGCGCGCGGACGGCACGTCATTCAATACGGGCAAACCGATCTATTGCTTTATGCGCTTGAGCAGCTGGTCGATGACAGCCAAACTCGGGCGATTGCCGCGGCGCTGCTGTATATGGAACGAAAAGGATGGTTCGACGGAAAGAAAACCGTCCGCCAACTGCTCGATGCGATCGAAGAACAATGGGATCGCCAAGGCTTGGGCTCCGTTTCGTTCCGAAAAGGGCATCCGGGTGAACTTGCCCGCCCGCGCCGATTCGAGCTGGCGGCGGCGCTCAATCGGCTGCGGACGCTCCGTTGCCGCCAACGCTGAACCATTGCGGGCGGAAGCGGATTGAACCCGCTTTCGCTTTTCGTTTCCGTTGATTTTGTCTAGCGTCCCCTTTCGATTATCGTTATAATTATGTTTATCAGTGCAATGAAACGGCTGGCGGCGGGGAGGCCGCGGTTTGGCTGAAGGGGGATCGAGGCATGGGCAAATCAAAAGGTTCGATTGAATCGGAAATCAGCAAAGCATTGACAAAATGGGAAAAAGATTTTCTTGGCCGCGGTTCGGTATCGGTGAAAACCGATATTTTGCGCGATATGATCATCGTTTCGTTGCACGGCATCCTGACGCCCGCCGAGTACGCGCTTTGCGAATCAAAAGAAGGAATGTTATCGGTGAAGCGGTCGCGGACGAGTTTAGTGGAGTCTGGAGTCGATGACTTGAAAGAAATGATTTTTGAAATCACCGGCGAGAAGGTGAAGAGCTTCCATACGGATTTAAGCACCCGGACGGGCGAGCGGATTATCGTCTTCAAGCTGTTCAACGATTTAGAAAAGCAGCTTGCAAAATAAATTCATGGATGAAATGTTGACAAAGTTGTTGTATAATTAAAACAACTTTTGTATAGTGAATATAGAATCAAATGGAAACGATAAGGTCGGGAGTCCTTCAAAAAACCTACATAAACGTCGTTTAGGTTCGTTGAAGGGAAACCGACCGGTGTCTGTTGCACAGCGGGAGATCTTCAAACAATCGCCTCACGATTGGTTGAAGGTAAACCGGCTATGGGCAATCTATAGGCAATGGTGCGGCCTTTTTGGTCGCGTTGCCTGATTGACATAGCCGGTTTTTTCTTTTTTCTCCCGAACGAAGACAAAGGACGAGGGGAGGAGAATGTGATGGCAGCACAATGGTTCATATGGGGATGGCTCGCCGCAGTGGCCATCGTTTTCATCAGCGCAGCCGCATGGCTGCATCCGCGCATGCCGGAGCGGTATGTGCATGTGCACGTCTGGCTGTTGCTTCTTCCGGGAGCGGCGGCTGCCGCCGGATGGATCGGCGCCGGCAACGCAGAGGCCGGGCCGTGGCGGTTTGATGCGGTCAGTTGGTTGGTGGCCGTCTATATTTCACTTCTCAGTTGGGCGATTCAACGGTTTGCCGTTCGCTATTTGCATGGCGACCGCGCTTACCGGCGCTATTTTTCCTTGTTGACGTGGACGGTGTCGGCCGCTTCTCTGACATGGGCAAGCGGCGACATGCGCCTCGTTGCTGTCTGCTGGGGGCTTCCATTGATGGGCCTTGTGGCGTTAACGGCATTGAAAAAAGAATGGAGGCCGGCGCAGTTTGTCGCCCGGCAAATGGCGGTCGTGTTCAGCCTGAGTTGGCTGGCCGTCGTCATCGCTGCCGTCTGGCTCGGAACGGCGGCCGGCGAATGGCAGCTTGCTTCTGCGCTGTCGGCGGAGCGCCTTGCCCGCCTATACGCCTGGGAGAAGGCGGTGATGAACGGACTGCTTATTTTGGCCGCCATTATCCCGGCTGGACAATGGCCGTTCCATCGTTGGCTGATGGAATCAGCCGTGACGCCGACGCCGGTGTCGGCGGTGATGCATGCGGGGCTCGTCAATGCCGGCGGGCTGTTGCTTTGGCGCTTTTCCCCGCTCTTTAGCGGGACGGGGGCGCATATCGCATTGTTTGTGATCTCCTTTTGCTCGATTTTGATTGGTATGGGCATTAGTTTGGTGCAGGCGGACTATAAACGCCAGCTGGTCGCGTCCACGATGGCGCAAATGGGTGTCATGCTTGTGCAATGCGCCCTGGGCGCTTACGGGGCCGCAGTAGTGCATTTAGTGCTGCACGGGTTGTTTAAAGCGACGCTCTTTTTGCAGTCCGGGTCCGTCGTGCCGCGAGTCGGTCGGGCAGGATTGCGAAAAACAGGCAGTTCGTGGCCGGGCGGCATCATCCTCGGCGTGCTGCTTGGGTGGGCGTTTTGGCAGGCGGCTCCGCACGAACCGGCCCGCCTGCTGAGCGCGCTTTTGCTTGGGGCCTCGGCGGCGGTCGCTTGGGGACGGCTAGCCGATTTCCGCGAAGGCCGCTGGATGGGCCTGGCGGCGGTGGCTGTGTTGGCGTTTGGTTCGGAAACGGTGCGCCATCAGTTTTTGACGCTGCTCGGCCAGGGGGAAGCGACGGTTTTTGTGCCGCCTGCCGCGTTTGAATGGACAGTAGGCGTCTTGTTTGCGATGGCGGCATTGACCGCTGCCTGGCTGGCAAACCGGCGCACATCGGCGCTTGCCGTTCGGGTGTATATGCATCTCGTTCATCTCGGGGAGCCGCGCCCAGCGGCTATGGAGGCGCATCCCCGTTATTTGGCATCCTATCTGAAGGAGGGAATGGCTCATGAGTAAAAGTGCAATGCCGCTTGAACGGCTAACGGGGGAATCGAAGCCCACCGGCGCAGAAGCCCGCCCGCTTGCTATGCTTGTCAGCGAAGCGGCAAAGGCGGTTGCGCCGCTTTGGCCGATTTCCGCCTTTATCGCCCGCCATCCGTGGATGGGGCTTGAAGAGCAGACGTTTGCCGACGCAGCCGACCGCCTGCAGCAGGCGCATGGAATTGATTTGTATCCGCCGATGACGGTTTTCCATGCGGCGATGGCAAAAGGGGAGATTGACCTTGTATTCGTCGAGCGGCGGCTGCAGCGTTGGCTTGACAACAAGCCGCTCCCGGTGCGGCGCCAAGAAGCAGAGCGAATGTGCCGCGCCCTCCTTTGGAATGAGACGGTGCCCAACGAGGCGCTTCGTCTGCCGGAACTGGCGGAGCTGGCGCATGCGGCGGCATGGCGTCCGGCGGCTGTTCGGACGGCGGGCGCCGCGTTGCACGGCGTAAGCCAACGCCTTGACCAACAAACCGTCAAATGGTGCAAACTGTTTTATGGTTCGAACACGGCGCCATGGGCGCTTCCACATCGTGAGCTGGGGTTTTACGGAGCATGGCGCCGGCTCATCGCCGCCGACCCGGCGCTCTCGAAAGAGGAACGGAAGCGGCTTGCCGATTGGCCGCACGACGGGGAAGAGGCGCTGCGTCAAGCGTTGATGAAGCTTGGCGTACAGGAGGAAGAGACCGCCGCTTACTTGGAGGCGCATTTGTTGGCGTTGCCCGGCTGGGCTGGCATGGTTGTATGGCAGTCGCGCCGGACGGGCGACGAATTGCGGGGATTGATTGACTATTTGGCGGTCCGTCTGTCGCTTGAATGGACGCTTGTGGCGCCATATTTGCCGCTTGAACGGGAGGATCATGCGGACATCGGTGCTGCTCTTTCACTGTTGGCCGCTTGGCTGCATTGGGGAGGGATGACGCTGGAAGACTGGCGGAACCTGTCCGGCAAAGAGCAGCGCGCCCGGTTGGCGTTTATCGATCGGTTTTGGCGAATTGACCGGTGTCATCTTTGGCTTGAAGCGTGGGAAGATACGTATGAAGCGAAATTGAAAGAAGCGGTATTGGCGCATCAGCCGATGGATGAGACGAAGAAGGCGGCAGCGCAGCTATTGTTTTGCATCGATGTCCGTTCCGAGCCGTTCCGCCGCCATTTGGAAGCGGCCGGACCGTTTGAAACGTATGGCTGCGCCGGCTTTTTCGGCTTGCCGATTCAAACGCGCGCACTTGACAGCGATGACGCTCACCCGTCATGCCCGGCGATCGTCGCGCCGCAGCATGAAATCAACGAAACCGCCGCTTTGGAAGCGGCGCGTCCGTACCGTCGCCGGCGCGATGCATTCCGCTTTGTCGGCCAGACGTTTAAAAAGATCAAACAGCATATGTTGGCCGGCTTATTGCTTCCGGAAATGAGCGGACCATGGCTCGGCCTTCATACCTTCGCCCGCAGCGCCGCGCCGGCTTGGGCTGGCCGGGTCGTCCGCCAGGCGGAAGCGGCAGCCGAACATAAGCCGAAGACGGACTTGTCGCTCCACCGCCATGGAAAGGATGAATCGTCTGGACTGCCGATCGGCTTTACAACCGAGGAACAAGTGCAATACGTGAAGCAGCTGCTCGTCAACATTGGCTTGACGTCTTCGTTCGCTCCGCTTGTGGTTGTTTGCGGCCATGAAAGCGAGACGGCCAACAACCCGTACGCTTCGGCGCTCGATTGCGGGGCGTGCGGCGGTGCGGCCGGGGCGTTCAACGCCCGCGTATTCGCCGCGTTGGCCAACTTGCCGGAAGTGCGCGCTGGACTGGCGGCTGAAGGGATCAACATTCCGGATGAAACGGTGTTTGTCGCTGCGGAACATATTACGACCGTCGATGAAGTCCGCTGGCTTGATGTGCCGCCGTTGCCCGCAGCGGCTGAGGCGGCGTTTCGACAGCTGAAGCAGGCGCTTGGCGAAGCGAGCCGCCGTGCGAACGCTGAGCGGATGGCAAAGCTCCCCCATGTCGGACAGACGCCGCGCGATCCGGTGGCGGAAGCGCAACGGCGCGCCATTGATTGGAGCGAGATCCGTCCAGAATGGGGATTGGCCCGGAACGCTGCGTTCTTGATCGGCCGCCGCAAGTTGACAAAAGGAAAGGACTTAAACGGCCGGGTGTTTTTGCATAGCTACGATTGGCGCGAAGATCCGACCGGTGAGGCGCTCGCCGGCATTATCGCCGGGCCGGCGACCGTCGGACAATGGATTAACTTGCAATATTACGCTTCAACAGTCGCACCGCACTACTACGGGAGCGGCGATAAAACGACCCAGACGGTGACCGGCGGCATCGGCGTCATGCAAGGGAACGGGAGCGACTTGTTAGCCGGCTTGCCATGGCAGTCGGTCGCCGCGTCCGATCGCGAACTGTTTCATGCTCCGCTTCGGTTGCTTGTCATCATCGAAGCGCCGTCCTATTATATCGAGCAGCTGCTCGACAGAAATGAAGAGTTTCGTCGCAAAGTGCAAAACGGTTGGCTCCGTCTCGCCTCGATTGACCCAGACAGCGGGGCGTGGGTGAACTGGGAGGCAGGCCGTCTTGCGTCAATGCAGCAACACTAAAAAGCAACGATTTGCCGCTTGCCGAGTTTGCTTGGCGGGCGGCTTTTTTTGCTGCCTGCCAAACGAGGCAGGGAAAATGGATGTACGCCGCGAAACAAGATAATAGTTGGTATAACAGCAACAAGAAAGACGAGGAAAGAGGGAAAGCGGATGAAAACGCAGTTTATCGCCGGCCATGCGCGGCTGCCGGCCGGAATGGCGGCCAAAAGCCTTTACGATACGCTGACGATTACGGCGGAAATTGATAAAAAGTACGGGGTGATCGTGGAGGCATCATGCACACTGGCTACTGAACACGGGCGCGATTATGTCGCCCGGCTGCTGCGCGGCCATTCACTGCGCGACGGCATTGACGAGCTGTTGGCGGAGCTTGACGAAGGGTATTTAGGGAAAGCCCATTCTGCTCTGTGCGCGGCGCTGAAAGATTTGTACAAACAATATTGCAAAATGGAGGAGAAAGAGCCATAAGCCGCTGCCCCCTCATCGGTTGATGGGGGGCAGCGGCGTTTTGGTGCGGGTCAGCGGTTTGGCCCCCCATGATTTCGTTCGTGATTCAGTTTTCAGCTGGCCGCCATGCCGGCAGCGTTTTGCGCAACGGTTTGTCTTGGCGGTAACCGAGCACATATTCGGCCTGCATGATCGTATGAATTTCCCGTGTTCCTTCGTAAATGACCGGCGCTTTCGAATTGCGCAAGTAGCGCTCGACCGGATATTCGTTCGAGTAGCCGTAGGCGCCGTGGATTTGGACCGCATCGTCAGCCGCTTTGTTGGCGTAATCGCAGGCGATCCATTTGGCGAGCGATGTTTCCCGCGTGCAGCGGCGGCCTTCGTTTTTCAAAAAGCCGACTTTGTACACGAGCAGGCGGCTGATTTGCAGGCCGGCTTCCATACGGGCGATCATTTGCTGGACGAGCTGATGGCGGCCGATTTCTTTGCCGAACGTTTTTCGTTCATGGCAGTATTTGACGCTGGCTTCCAAGCACGCCATAATGAGGCCGACGGCGCCGGCGGCGACGGTGAAACGGCCGTTGTCAAGCGCGGACATGGCGATTTTGAATCCTTCGCCTTCTTCCCCGAGCAAGTTTTCTTTCGGGACGCGGACGTTGTCGAAAAACAGCTCGCCAGTGTTTCCGGAACGAATGCCAAGCTTCCCTTTGATCGGGCGCGACGAAAAGCCGGGCATCGTCCGTTCGACGATAAAGGCGGAAATACCGCGATGTTTTTTCGATTTGTCCGTATAGGCGAACACAAGGAAGTGGTCGGCGATATCAGCGAGGGAAATCCACGTTTTTTGTCCGTTTAAAATATAGTCATCGCCATCGCGGACAGCGGTCGTCTGGATCGAAGCGACGTCCGAGCCGGCGTTTGGTTCAGTGAGGCCGAACGCGCCGATTTTTTCCCCGCGGGCTTGCGGGATGAGGTATTTTTGTTTTTGTTCCTCAGTTCCCCATTGCAAAAGAGTGAGGCTATTGAGCCCGGTGTGGACCGACACGGCGGTGCGAAACGCTGTATCGCCGCGCTCAAGCTCTTCGCAGACGATGGCGAGCGAGTTGTAGTCCATGCCCATGCCGCCGTATTCTTCCGGGATGCACACTCCCATTAAATTGAGCTCGGCGAGCCGTTTGAAAATGTTGCGGTCGAATTCGCCGCGTTCATCCCATTCTTTGATATACGGCATGATCTCTTTGTCGACGAATTTGCGCACCGTTTGCCGGAGCATTTCTTGTTCCGGTGTAAAGTCGAAGTTCATCATCGTTTCCATCCCCCTATGCAATTGTTTGTTTTTCATGGTTTTCGTGTCAACGTTCGTTTCCCTTGTTTCAGCGGGCGCTGAAGCGGTTGAGGAGAACAACGGTTTATTCATTGGTTTTTGTCGTACGGACCGTTTTCAGCGGCCGGTTTGCCTTGCCATCCAGCTTCGACCTCGCCGTTATGCTCGCCGGCCAGCGGGGGCGGCAGCCGATAAGACACCGCCGTGTCAGACAGTTTCAGTGGGCTGGCGACAAGCGTTAACGGACCGACGATTGGATGGTGCAACGTGACTGTCATCTTGCGCGCCGCCGTTTGCGGATGGCGGAACAGTTCGTCCATCGTTTGCACCGGGCCGCACGGGATCCCTTTTTCAGCGAGAAGGCGCTGCCATTCGGCGCGCGTCCGCCGCTTGATTTCTTCATTCAGCCGCCGGTTTAGTTCGTCCCGATGGGCGACGCGGCCTGGGTTTGTCTGAAAACGCGGGTCAGACCCGATCGAGCGGTCGGACAATAGCGAGCAAAGCGCTTGAAATTGTCGGTCATTGCCGACGGCGATGACGATCGGACCGTCGCTTGCCATGTACGTTGAGTATGGCACGATGTTCGGGTGTTCATTGCCGAGCGGCTGCGGAATGTCACCTGACATTAAGTAGTTCGCCGCCACATTCACCAATGCACTGACAGCGCAGTCAAAGAGCGATAAATCAATTTTTTGTCCGCGCCCCGTTTTTTCACGAGCCAAAAGCGCCGCTTCGACGGCGATGGCCGCATACAACCCTGTAAACACGTCGGTGACGGCCACTCCCACTTTGAGCGGGCCGGTGTCCGCGGTGCCGTTGATGCTCATCCAGCCGCTCATCGCCTGAATGATGTAGTCGTAGCCGGGAAGCGAAGCGAGCGGACCGGTTTCGCCGAACCCGGTGATCGAGCAGTAGATGAGGCGCGGGTTGAGGCGGGACAGCGCTTCATAGTCAAGCCCCCATTTGTCCATCGTCCCGGTTTTGAAATTGTGGATGACGACATCGGCTGTCTCCGCCAGACGGCGAACGGTTTCCCGCCCTTGTTCTGTTTTTAGATCGACGGTTACACTTCGCTTGTTGCGGTTGACGGCCGTGTAGTAGGCGCTCATCCCATTTTGGAACGGCGGCCCCCAAAACCGGGTGTCGTCCGACCCGCCCGGCGCTTCGATTTTGATGACATCGGCCCCTAAATCGCCTAAAATCATCGTCGCATACGGGCCCGCCAATACGCGCGACAAGTCAAGGACGCGCACGCCATCAAGCGCTCCCGCCATTCGTTTCCCCCCTTTCCTGACATGCAAAAAGCCGGTTCCTATACAGCGTGCAAGATCGGAACCGGCTTGAACGGACTGAGAAGGCATTCCGGCGCGGAAATGCCGTCAGGCCGTACAGTTCTTTTTGTGGTCGATGCATAAAAGCTGCCAACGCTGCCTGTCAGGCAACGGGGCTATCGGACAGATGGCAGGGGCCGTCCGGTCTGCACAAGCGGCCAAGCTGGCAGGAGACGGCTTATACGTTTATTATAGTGATTTGTTTGATAATTGTAAATAGTCGAACAAGAAATTCGTCAGCGAAAGCCGGCTGGCGAGGAGAAGATGCACGTAGCCGCGTGAATAGCTCTTCGATACAAATGAATGAAAAGAAATCGTCGCCCGGTCGGACAATTTGGCATGAAAAGGGCGCAACATTCACCTAAATTTCTATATAATTGTAGAGAAAGGGGAATCGATGACGCAAAAAAGGAAGTGATGGTGCATGTTTCAAGTGTTAGTCACGACAGACGCTAATTATCTTCCGCCGCTGAGAGTCTTGATGCATTCGCTGTTTTGCAACAACCGGCGCCCGTTTACGTTTTACTTGCTTTACTCGCGCATTGCCGAGGAAGAGATTCAGGCGCTTGGCGAGTTTGTTCGCCGGCAGGGGCATGAGCTGGTGCCGATTTACGTTGATCCGCAACTGTTTCATGATGCGCCTGTTTTCCGCCACTATACGGTGGAGATGTATTACCGTCTGGCGGCGCATTTGTTTTTGCCGCCAGACGTCGACCGTGTCTTGTACCTTGATCCGGATATTGTGGCGATCAACCCGATGGATGAGCTGTATGACATGGATTTTGAAGGGAACTTGTTCATTGCGGCTGAGCATACCCATTCGACGAAGGTGGCAAACTTGTTCAACAAGTTGCGGTTAAAAACGCCGAACGCGAAAGGCTATTTCAACACGGGCGTCATGATGATGAACATCGCGGCGATGCGCGAACACGTCCGGCTCGCGGACATTTACCAGTTTATCCGCGACAACCGGTTTAAGCTTGTCCTTCCTGACCAAGATGTGCTCAACGGGCTGTATTGGGACAAAATCAAACCGGTCGATGGCTACCGTTACAACTATGATGCCCGTTATTACGATTTTTTGCAGCTGTTGCCCAACCCAAAACATAATTTGGCGTGGATCGAAGAAAACACCGTCTTTATTCATTATTGCGGCAAGGAAAAACCGTGGAAAGACAATTACAAAGGGGAGTTGGGGCGGTTTTACAAACGGTACAGCCAAGTGTTGGAGCTCGAGGGCGAGGCGACGGTGTAGCGCGGCTTGAGAGACGTGTTTCACAAAGAAAGTCTCTCACTCCAAGCAAAGCGAAGTGGAAGCGGTTCACAGGAAAAAGGCGCCCCATCAAAGCGGGCGCCATGTTCGATTACTGTTTGCGCTCTTGCCGGCGGATGCCGGCTGCCGCAGCGCGCGCCTGCGCCTCGAGGTCTTCATGGTCGGCAAATTCTGCCGAGTATTCCACATCGATGCCGTCAGATTTCAGCTGTTTCGGCACTTGCGGCAAAGTCGCCTTGTTTTTGTCGCGCGTCCGTTGTCCGCGAGATCGGCCCATCGTCCATGCCCCCTATAAAGAAGTGTGAATCGTACGATTCATTCATTAGCATGGCATGGACGGCGCCGCCATATAAATAGCAATCATTTCTAATGGCGCGCTTTTTTGGCCGTATAGCCGCCCGCTTGGTCCGCCATTTTAAAATCGCGGGCATAGCTTACTTCTTGGGCGCTTGTCAACGTATGCTTCACTTTTTCGCGTTTTCGTTTTTCCGCCATCGCTCGTTCCCTCGCTTTGCATGATATGCCTTTAGTTCCATTTTGGACGAGGCCAGCCGTTTTTATGCATAAATAAAAGAGGATGTCCGAACGGACAGCCTCTTTTTCGATCGTCGTGCGTCCTTCCGCGCTTACGCTTCTTTTCGTTGTTCCTCTTCCAGCGTAAAGGAGGGATGGCGCATCGTATAAAGCGTGTAGTTGTCTTTTGTAATTTCGTACAAATTGTATACATCCGCGCCGATTTGCTCGAGCAGCGCCCGCCGCGTTTCATTGGCCGGCATGACGTACGGCAGTTTTTCTGCCGCTTTGATCGAGCGGACGTTGACTTTGCGAATGCGCAAAAACACGGTCTCGATCGACAGCACATAAAACAGCTCATGGAAAAACGCTTCTTTGGCGCGCCGATTGTAACCGCGCCCGTGGTACGGTTTGCCGAGCCACGTTCCTAAAAAGCCGGCGCCGTCTTGAATGTCAAAGAGGCTGATCGTGCCGATCGGGTTTCCCCATTCGTCCAAAATCGTGCGCGAAATGAGCTCGCCTCGTTCTTCCGCTTCGATGAGCTGTTTCGTCATGAACAAAAACTCCTCATACGAGCCGGCTTTTTGGCGCACAAAAGGGAAGACATCCGGGTGCACCATCAGCTCGTACAGCGCATGACAGTCTTGCAGCTCGCGTTTTTTCAGCATGGCCAATCCCTCCTTTGGATGCCGAGGGCAGCCTCCTAGCGGGAAACCACCCTCGAAATTTTTTTATAAAAACATCGTTAAAAAAATTTCGGGGTGGGAATCGAACCCACTAGAACCAGCGCGAGCGCTGGTGGCGCACCATTTGCCTTCCCCTCATTCTTGTCAGTATGCGGTTATGAACAACAACTGGCCTGAAGTCTCTTTTATCATACACGATCAAGTGTAAAAAGGGAATTGCTTTTTTGTTAATTTTTTTTGGATATTTTTTGTCGAGCGTCTGAAAAAAACAGGTCCGTGAGACAGTCTTCCAACGTCGGAAACGAAAAGCGAAAACCGGCCTGCAACAGCTTTTCCGGGATGACGCGCTGCCCATCAGCAACGAGCATGCTCATTTCACCGAGGAGAAGGCGAAGCGCCCAAGCGGGAACCGGAAGCCAATGCGGACGGCGAAGAAGACGAGAGACTGTGCGGCCGAACTCGTCCATTTGCACTGGATGGGGCGCGGTGAAATTGATCGGGCCGGACAATTCCTCGTGTTCGATGATGTACGAGACTGCGCGCACGACGTCTTCAAGATGAATCCACGATAGCCATTGCCGTCCGCTGCCGATTGGGCCGCCGACAAACAGCCGGTACGGCTTGATCATCATCGGCAAGGCGCCGCCATGTCGGGCAAACACGACGCCAAAGCGAGCGTAGACGGTGCGAATGCCAAGCTGCTCAATCGGACGGGCCGATGCTTCCCATGCTTGGACGGTCTGGGCTAGAAAGTCGCCGCCGTAATCGGTCGTTTGTTCGGTAAATGTTGCGGAGTCCGAAGTGCCGTAAATGCCGATGGCGCTGGCGTTGATAAACAACGACGGGGGGCGGGACAGTGAATCGATGTAGCGGCCCATCGCTTCGGTGGATCGAAGGCGGCTGTCAAGGATGATCTCTTTTTGCTTCGCCGTCCAACGTTTTCGATTGAGCGGCTCCCCGGCTAAATTAATGGCGACATCGACAACTTCAGGCTTTCGGTCGTTGTCGAAGGAAAGATAATGAATGCTGCCTTCGGAAGGTTTGGGAGAGCGGGTGAAAATGTAGATCTCATGTCCTTGCTTGGAAAAATGGCGGGCGAGCGCCTGGCCGATCAGCCCAGTGCCGCCGTTGATGGCGATGCGCATCTTGATTCCCCTTCCATTGGTTTATTTTACGACTTCGCTTTTGGTGTCAGAAGTTCCTGCTTATGATACCATAAAAGATAAGGGGGACAAACAATGGGAACGATTGCCGACATTGTCGCAACCGAACAAAATGCTGAACGATTTTGGATTGTCGTGCACCGTGACGGCGCACCGTCGTTGAGATTGACAGTTGATCAAGATGTATTGCTTCAATTCCGCTTGAAAAAAGGGCTGGAGATCAGCGACGACCTGCTTCAACATATTGTGTATGCCGATGAGGTGAAAAAGGCGTATCAACAGGCGCTTTACTTTTTGGCGCACCGGATGCGTTCGGAGCATGAGGTCGCTGCACATTTGCGAAAAAAAGGCGCTCCGGATTCGGTGATTGATGAAGTGCTCAAAAAGCTTCGCGCCGAGCGGTATGTTGATGACGGGGCGTTTGCGGCCGCCTACGTGCGCACGCAAAAAAAGACGGCGGCGAAAGGGCCGCTTCTTGTGCGCGCCGAACTGGAACGGCTCGGTGTTTTGGGCTGCTTGATCGAGCAGAGTTTGGCGGAGTATACGTTGGATGAACAGATGGCCATCGCCCGCTCGCTTTACGAAAAAGCGAAAAAACAGCGCCGGGCTGAATCGGCTCGCGCGTTTTTGGAACGGGTGCGGCAGCAGCTGATGCGCAAAGGGTTCCCGCATGAGGTGATTGCCGCCGTTTTGGCGGATGGCGGCGCTCATACTGAACAAGAAGAACGGGAGGCGCTCAGTGTTCAGGCGGAGAAAGCGCACCGCCGTTATGCGCACCACCCGCGGCCGCTTTATGAGCAAAAGATGCGCCAAGCCCTTTATCGGAAAGGGTTTTCACTCGACTTGATCGATGAATGGCTGCGCGGGCAAGGCAGCGGTGAAAACCAAAAAGGGGGATCGTGACCATGAGAGAGGACCAAAAACGGTATAGCGAGATGACGAAAGAGGAGTTGCAGCGGGAAATCGCCGTGTTGGCTGAGAAAGCGCGCAAGGCGGAGCAGATGGGCATGGTGAATGAATATGCTGTCTATGAGCGAAAAATGGCCATGGCGAAAGCGTATATGCTTAACCCTGCTGATTTTCCCCCGGGAGAGATTTATGAAATTGAAGGAGCACCTGGGGAATATTTCAAAGTTCGCTATTTAAAAGGAGTGTTTGCCTGGGGCTGGCGGCTGAAAGGAAACGGGGAGGAAGAAGCGTTGCCGATTTCGCTGCTCCGCAAGCCGAATTTGCCCTCCTCATGACAGGCGGGCTCAGTTTGCAACCAGACGGAAAGCGAGTCGAAAGAAAAAAACTTAGGGGGAACAACCCCTAAGTTTTTTCGCTACGACTGCTTGCGCGTCTGCCGCTCTAAAATGATGAGGTCGAGCGTTTGCTGCGTTTCACCGTTCACCTGCGAATGAGCGTGTTTCGGATTGGCCCACGGCTGCTGGAACGGATTCGAGTAAAAGTTGTCATAAAATTTTTTGCGCCGATGGTGACCCATGACCGTTCACCTCGCTGCTGAATGTGCCGGGGAGCAGGCGAATGTGTCCATGCTCCCCGGTTTTTCTCTCTTTAGAAGAAGTCGCTGCGCTTGCCTGAAGCGCGCATCCGCTCTTGTGGGTGAGTGTTGGTCGTCCCGTCAGCCCGCTTGGACGCGTATTCCGCTTTGGCGCGCGGCTCGCCTTCGAGCTTGTTGTTGTTTTGGTTCGGGAAGTTGCGCTCCTTATTTCGCACGGCCCATTCCCCCTTTTGAGGCGAGCTCGTGTTGGATGGCCAACACGTATTCTTATTATGAAACGAAGGGGGGCGCTTATGTGTGCAAATTGTTGGGATCAAAACAAGCCGCTCTGTCAGTTTGGCGTCACCTCGAGCTTTTTCCGCAGCCTTCCTTCACTGAACATCCAGCCCGTGTATGAGCTGACAATGTTGAGGTTGCGGTCTAGCTGAACGACGGCCACGAATGGATAGTATCCTTTGCTCCGGTAGCGCAAATCAGTAAAGCGCACTTCATAATAGTCGTCGTATTCGTTCATTTCCCAACGGTACACCGGGGAAAACGACAAAAAGGCGGCGGCGTTTTCATCGCGCTTGGCGGCGTTGATCACCGGGTGGTCGGGAAGCGGCCGTTTTTGGAAGCGGTCGAGGATGATGAGCTCGCCGTGTTTGACGCGGGCAACGTAAAATTCGTCGCAGGTTGAAATGGCTAAATGCCATTCGCGCGGCCGCCACGTCGGCACAGTAATGATGTCCGTCACTCCTTGTATAGAGGCGTGCACGAGCTGTTTAATGTTGGCTTGCTCGCGGAAGCGGAACACATAATACGCGGCCACGAGCGCATAAACGACGAGAAACGCATAACCGGGGTGGACGTTGAGAAACAGGGCGCCGACGCCGAGTAAATGAAGCGCAAAAATAACTGGGTCAAACGTATGAACGACGCCAAGGGCGATCCATTTTTTTGTGAACGGGCGCAGCGCTTGCGTCCCGTAAGCGTTAAAAATATCGACAAACACGTGAAAGGCAACAGCCACAAACGTCCAAAGCCAAACGCGGAGCCAGTCCGTTTCCGGATAGACGGCGGCCATGATGCCGACGATCAACAGCGGCCAAATGACAACGGCGGGAATCGAATGGGTGATGCCGCGATGGTTGCGAATATATTTGGCGTTATTGCGCAACTTTAAAATCGTATCGATATCGGGTGCCTGTGATCCGGCGAGCGTGCCAATCAATACGGCATGGGATAAAAACGGGTCATGGGCAATGGCGGGGTCGAGCGATGCTAAGCTACCGAGCGCCACTCCCATCAAAACATGTGTGCCTGTATCCAACGTGAAGGCGCCTCCTTTGTCAGCGTCGTTTGTTAGTATATCCCGCCCGGGGTCGGGCCAATAACCGTTCTCTTGTCCAGTTGGGGCAAACAACGGTATGGCTATTGTATCATACGACGCCGACAGCTGGGAGGGGCGGAATCACTAAAATTCATTGCCGACGCAAGCCGGCAACGGATGGTGTTTTGGCAAACAAAACAGCGCCCTGCTTTTGCACAGGACGCTGTTAGTTTTGGAAGAAGAGGTTTCAGTTGTCAGCTCCAAGCCGCTGGCCAATCGCTTTAAGCGCGGACAGGAAAAAGCGAATGGCGCGGTTGACATCAGGATCGTTCAGCGCCTTCAACAGGTCAAACAGCCCGATCTTTTTCGTCTCAACAGCTGTCTGTTCGTACGCCTCCATGGCGCCTTCGGCGATATGCTCAAGCAATTTGGCCGTTTTTTCTGGATCGAGCGAAGAAGCGAGGCCAGCCAAGGCGAACGCGTGGTTGATCATGGTCGTCACCGGTTTTTGATTGAGTTGGCCGACCACGATTTTGGCCACCTTTTCGCGCGACTTTAACAAAGCGCTGGCTGCTTCAAGCAAGCCGCTTTCGTGGAGCTGTTCGATGACGTCCAATAGTTCGCGGACTGCTTCTTCGCTGTCGCCGACCGCTGCTTTTAGCTTTGCGAGCGCTTCGGACCGCTTTTCTTCTTCGTTCATCTGGCGTTTCTGAATCGTGGCAATCGGTTTAGCCACCGACTTTCACCCCTTTTTCCTCGTCTGTGAGCGGCACGTAGTCGCGGCGCTGCCATTTCCGCTCGACTTCAACGCCGTTTTGCGGATGGCGCTGTTTAAAGCGCGGGTTCGTGCGCGGAAGCGGCGTTTTCCCGGACCGTTCAATGACCTCCATGCGCACCCGCGTTTGTTTGTAGGCCGGCGTATTCGTGCGATGGTCGGTTTGCGGTCCGGTTAAAATGTTAATGGCGCTCTCATTGGCCATTGAATGCATCGGCAAAAACAGCTCGTTGCCTCTGACTCGATCGGTGACGAGCACGCGCACTTTGACGCGGCCGTACGGCGAGATGAGCCGGACGAGCGCCCCATCTTCAATGCCGCGTTCTTTGGCGAGTTCAGGGGATACTTCGACAAACACTTCTGGGAATTTATGCTCGATGCCTTTTGATTTGTACGTCAAGTTTCCTTCATGGAAGTGTTCAAGCAGCCGGCCATTGTTGACGAGCAAATCGTACTCTTCCGGATATTGCACCGGTTCGACCCAATCAGCCAGCGCAAAGCGGGCCTTGCCGTCCGGGAAATTGAACCGCTCTTTGTACAACAGCGGCGTATCGGCGCCATCATAGCTGCCCCAGCATAAGCTGTTCCAGCCTTCGAGCCGGTCATAGTGCGCCTGCGAGTACAGCGGGGCGAGGCTGGCGATTTCATCCATAATTTCCTTCGGACCGGCGTAATGCCAATCGGCGCCAAGCCGTTTGGCGATTTCTTGAATGATCCACCAGTCCGGTTTTGAATCGCCGAGCGGTTCGAGCGCTTGATAAAACCGTTGGATGCGGCGCTCGGTATTCGTGAATGTTCCTTCTTTCTCCAAGTTCGGCGCCGCTGGCAAGATGACATCCGCAAATTGCGCTGTTTTGGATAAGAAAATGTCTTGGACGACGACAAAATCAAGTTTCGCCAACGTCTCTTGCACGTGGTTGGCGTTGCAGTCGACGAGCGCCATGTCTTCGCCGACGATGTACATCGCTTTCAGTTCGCCGCGCTCGGCCGCTTCGAGCATTTGGATGTTGTCAAGGCCTGGTTTCGCATCAATGCGGACGCCGTACGCTTTTTCAAATTTTGCTCGCGCCGCATCATCGGTCACATGTTGGTAGCCCGGCAGCCAAGCTGGAAGCGACCCCATGTCGCACGCCCCTTGGACGTTGTTATGACCGCGCAATGGGAACGCGCCCGCCCCTGGACGGCCATAGTTGCCGGTTGCCAAAAGCAAGTTGGAAATCGCCGCCGATGTGTCGCTGCCGCCTGTGTTTTGCGTGACCCCCATGCCCCAGAGGACGCACGTGCCGTCCGCTTCATGGATCATTTCGGCGATGCGGATGAGATCGGCTTTGGCGACGCCGGTGACTTGTTCGGCATAATCAAGCGTATATTTTTCCAGCAATTGTTTAAACTCTTCAAAGAAATGGACGCGTTCGCGAATGAACGCCTCATCGTGCCAGCCTTGGTCGATGATGTATTTCGTCACGGCCATCAGCCATACTTGGTCGGTTCCTTGTTTGGGGCGGATGAACAAATCAGCCCGCTCGGCCATTTCATTGCGGCGCAAGTCCGCGACAATGAGTTTTTGCCCAAACAGTTTATGCGCCCGTTTGACGCGGGTGGCGATGACCGGGTGCCCTTCCGCCGGGTTGGCGCCGATGATGATGACTAGACCTGCAGAAGCGATGTCATGAATCGTGCCGGAGTCGCCGCCCATGCCGACCGTGCGGAACAGGCCGTCGGTTGCCGGCGATTGGCAGTAGCGCGAACAGTTGTCGACATTGTTCGTTTCAAATACTTGCCGCGCCAGTTTTTGCATTAAATAGTTTTCTTCGTTGGAAATTTTTGATGACGAAATAAACCCGATGGCGTTGCCGCCGTATTGCCGCTTGATCGCGCCCAATTTTTCGGCAACGAGGTCGAGCGCTTCGTCCCATGTCGACTCGACGAAGACGTCGCCTTTGCGGATGAGCGGTTTCGTCAGGCGCTCTTCGCTGTTGACGAAATCCCAGCCGAATTTCCCTTTGACGCATGTCGAAATGGCGTTGACCGGCGCTTCAGAAACCGGCTGGATTTTTAAAATTTTCCGCCCTTTCGTCCACACTTCAAACGAACAGCCGACACCGCAGAACGTGCAAACCGTTTTCGTCTTTTTGATCCGTTGTTCGCGCATGGCGGCTTCAATTTCGGAAACGGCGAAAATGGCGGTGTAATTCGGCTCCACTTCTTTGACGAAATCGATCATCGGATTGAGCACGTCTTTGTCCAGCCCCGTCATAAATCCGGCTTCGCCGAGCATCGATTTTTCCATTAAGGCGTTGCACGGACAGACGGTGACGCAATGCCCGCAGCTGACGCACGACGACTCGTTGATCGGCACGCCCCCGTCCCAGACGACGCGCGGCCGCTCGGCGCTCCAGTCAATGGACAGCGTCTCGTTCACTTGCAAGTTTTGGCACGCTTCTACGCATTGCCCGCAGGCGATGCATTGGTTCGGGTCGTAGCGGTAAAACGGATGCGACATGTCCACCTCGGACGGGTCGACTTTTGGCCGGTACGGATACGTTTGATGTTCAATTTGCATCATTTCCGCGGTGTTGTGGAGCTTGCAGTTGCCGTTGTTGTTGTCGCAAACCGTACAGTACAAGAGATGATTTTCCAACAGGCGGTCCATCGCTTCTTTTTGCGCTGCTTTTGCCCGCGGCGAGCCGAGTTCGACGGTCATGCCGTCCTCAACCGGCGTCGCACAGGCGCGCACGAGTTTTCCGTCCGCCTCCGCGATGCACGTGTCGCACGTTTGAATGGCGCCAAGCTCCGGCGTGTAACAAACTTGCGGATGCGGGATGCCGTGCTCATTGACGACTTCCAAAATGGTCATCCCTTCTTTGGCGCGGTACGGACGACCGTTAATGGTCACTGTCACGAGTTGCGCTTCCATCGATCGCTCCTCCTTCGCAAAATAAAAACCCCACCAGCGATGAGAATCGTGCTTCATCGTGGTGGAGTAGTTCTTTAGCATGGCGGTACTAAACAACCAATCCAGCGTCTGCTAGAATCGTAGAAAAATAACAAGGTGGCGTTCGGCCTTATTATTTTTCCACTGTGTATACGTTTGCTATGATTTATTATTATTATAGTATGGCCGGATGGAGAACACAATGGATTCGCAAGAAGTTTTTCAGGCGCTGGTGAAAGGAGGGAGGCAGATGTCAAAAAAGGAAGCCGCGTTTAATGATATTGTCCGTAAAGTGCGCAAACAGCTGTTTGGCAAAGGGCCCGAGCGGATCAAAACGTATTTTGTCGACAATTTGGCGATTACGATTTTGCACGGCAATTTGACGCCGACGGAGAAATTTATCGCCCGCACGCCGGAGGGACGGGAGATGGTGCATGCGGCGAGAACGAAAATGATCCAAGATGTGTACGTCCAGCACGTGCCGGACGGCATGGAAGAGCTTGTCGGTTCGAAGCTGCTCTATTTGTTCAGCGATATTAAAGTGGAAGAAGATATGGCGGTGTCCGTTTTCGTTTTTGAGAAGCCGATTGAATTGTGACGATTTTGTGAACAAAAACAATTGTTTTTCGTTGCTGTTCGTGATATGCTTATGAATAGTTAGCACGATGAAAATAGTGGAAGCCTCGCCGGCTAAACGGTTTTGCCGCTTGGCAGGCAGGTTTCGGAAACGGATGTGCGTTGGTTTCGCTGCAGAAGTGCTGGGCGCAAACTACCGCTGCTTTTCGCTGACAGGGGGCGAGTGTGTCCTCTTGTCCGGAAGGCGGCGGTTTTATTTTGCATGGAAAGGGGGAATGGCAAGGTGAGCGGGTTTGCGTCGAAACGGCGGCTGATCGTTCGATATGATGGCGGCCAGTTGGCTGAGGAGGAAGATGAGATTGCGCTTGAGTTTCCGTTGACGGTCATGGTCAATGGCGAGGAGTTCGCCACCATCGTTTGCACGCCGGCGCATCTAGATGAATTGGTAATCGGATTTTTAGCCTCGGAAGGAGTCATTCGGACGTGCAGTGACATCAAAGGGATGACCATTGATGGGGAGCGGGGCTTTGCTTATGTCGAACTCGCCGCGGGCGGACTGCCGGCCAAACAGTTTTATGCCAAGCGGTTCATCGGCTCTTGTTGCGGAAAAAGTCGGCAGTTTTATTTTTACAACGATGCGAAAACGGCGAAAACGATCGTCGGCGGCATCACGGTGAAGGCGGATGACTGCATTCGCCTCATGAAAGCGCTGCACGAGCGGTCGACGGACTTTGCGGCGACGGGCGGTCTTCACAACGCCGCGCTCGCCACACCGGATGAGATGGTCGTGATTCGCTCTGACATCGGGCGTCATAACGCGCTCGATAAGCTGTATGGCTATTGCCTGCGTCATCAAGTTGCGATGAAAGACAAGCTCATTGTATTCAGCGGCCGCGTTTCATCGGAAGTGCTGTTAAAGGCGGCGAAAATGGGAGTGAGCGTCCTGCTCTCAAAATCGGCGCCGACGACGCTGGCCTTGGATTTGGCGGATGAACTCGGCATAACCGTCGTTGGCTTTTTGCGCGGGCAGGCGTTTAACGTGTATACGCATGAGAGTCGGATCATCATCGGGTAAAAGGGGAGGAGAGGCTGTGAAAAACCGTTGGCTCATTGCGTTATCGGCTGTCGGCGTTCATATTTCGATTGGGTCTGTTTATGCGTGGAGCAATTTCACCAATCCGTTAAAACAATTGTTTGGATGGTTCGATCAGGAAGTGGCGCTCACGTTCAGCATTGCCATCTTATTTTTAACCCGTGGACCCGTGGTGCTAGTTGAGCTTTAGCGCTCAACTAGCCCAAGTGTAACCAGGGAATAAGCTAACAATATACCGTCTAGTGCCACTTCAAATCCGATAATCGAATTGGCTCGGATCCCCGTGATGCGATAGTGGTCAACCAGAACCGAGAACACCGTCTCGATCACTTTGCGTTTTTGTTGGATCCACTGCTCCCATGTCTCAGACGCACGATGTTTCTGGTTTTTTCGAGACGGAGTCCAAAGCGCCATTTGGTATTCTTCGTACAGCCTTTTTTGCAAGTCACGGCTAATGAATCCTTTGTCCCCAAAGTTATACGGGTGGGGAATTTGGGTCATCACGCTTTCGGCTGCGATTCGATCGTGGCAAGATGCTTCCGTCAC
>NZ_PIJF01000025.1:0-40593 GCF_002809985.1 Geobacillus sp. WSUCF-018B | reverse complement strand
TATATCATACACAAAAGAAAGGGGGGAACGCGCATTCCTCTCCCACTTACTCCCTTTGGTCGTTGAAGTGGGAGTCTCCTGCGCGAAATAGGATGAAACCGCAATATTGTTTCCGGTTTAGAGGGACGTTGCTTTTTTGCCGTCGGAACAAGCCGTCCGGCCGGTCACGAGCCGACAACTTTTTCTTCAAACCGATCGATGTCGCTGTCGGCGCCAATCACGACCAACACGTCGCCTTTGCGGATGATTTCCGAAGCGAGCGGGGAGACGATGACGCTTGTTCCACGCTTGATGGCGACGATGTTGATGCCATAGCGGGCGCGGATGTCAAGCTCCAAAAGCGAATGGCCGTCAAGCCGCTCGCTTGCCACGATTTCGACAATGCTGTATTTGTCCGACAGCTCCAGATAATCTAGGACGTTGTTGGAAATCAAGTTGTGGGCGATCCGCTCGCCCATGTCCCGTTCTGGATGCACGATTTGGTCAGCGCCGATTTTTTTCAGCACTTTTTCGTGGTAATCGTTTGTCGCCTTGACCGTAATATGATTGACGCCAAGCTCTTTTAAAATCAGGGTCGTCAAAATGCTCGCCTGAATGTTGTCGCCAATGGCGACAATGACGTGGTCAAAGTTGCGGATGCCTAAGCTTTTCAACACATTTTCGTCCGTCGTATCACCGACGACGGCGTGTGAGGCGACCGCCGCAAATTCGTTCACCCGGTCTTCGTCAATATCGATGGCCAACACTTCCATCCCTTGTTCACTCAACGTGCGGCAAATGCTGCCGCCAAACCGCCCGAGGCCGATGACGGCAAACTGTTTCTTTTTCATCAGTGATTCCTCCATCGCTTGCCCATCATTGCTTTTTTTCTTATTCTATCAAAAAAGAAGGAGAACGAAAACGTTCTTCCGCTTCTTTTTCCTCATGCTGCCTTTTTCTAATCGGCCGGCCCGCGCCTTTCCGCAAAAAAACGGGCTGCCTGCGCACACAGCCCGATGAATTTCGTCGTTAGCGAAGTTTTTCTTCAACTTTTTGGCAAATTTCTTCCGCGGTAAGCCCGCTCGCTTCAATGACCGGACCGGACGTGACGATGTTGTGAATGCCGGCAACGTTTGCATCCAAGCCGGTAATGACGCAGCAGTCGCAGCCTCTTGCGTCTTGCTCCCCTCGGAGCGGCACAACGTCATATCCTCGCTCTTTCAACGCTTCCTGTACGTCCGTCAACGATGGCTCAACACCAATTTTCGCCATCACAATCCACCTCCTCACACTCATTAATGTGTGTTGCTAGAGGCGGAACTATACTTCATTCTGCGTTTCCTTTCCATGAAAAATAGTCGATTAAAAACGCGATGGCGCGGTCGATCGCTTCCTCGTTCGGAGCCAGTTTTGCATGGTGCAGCCCATATGGTGAGGCGACGCCAAGCCAAAACATAAAACCCGGGATGTCCGCCAGCATATAGCCGAAATCTTCGCCAGTCATCGCTTCTTTGCAACGGATCACATTCACGCCGCCGTGCGCCTTGGCAAACTTCATAAATTCCGCTGTCAGCGCCGGATCGTTGTACACTTGGTAGTACATGGCGCCGTAATCGATCGCCGCCTCGCATTCGTAGGCCACTTCGATTCCGCGCACGATCGCCTCAATCCGCCGCTTCACCTTCTGCATCGCTGCAGTCGACAGCGTCCGGATCGTTCCCTCGAGCCGGGCATGTTCGGCGATGACGTTTTGCACTGTCCCCCCGGCAATTTTCCCGATCGTAATGACGGCGCTGTCGAGCGGATCAACGTTGCGGGCGACGATCGACTGCAGCTGAACGACGAGCGTGCAGGCAGCGACGACCATATCGTTCGCCAAATGGGGAAAGGCTGCATGTCCGCCTTTTCCTTTTAAATCGATAAACAGCTCCGATGTATTGGCAAACAACAGTCCTTCTTTCGTCGCGATAGTGCCGACCGGATATTCCGGGGCGATATGCAAGGCGACGATCATATCCGGCCTCCATTCCTGCATGATGTCGCTTTCTAACATCGGCTTTGCTCCGCCCGGTCCTTCCTCGGCCGGCTGGAAAATAAACAGCAAGTCATCTTGAATCGGATGATGTGCGAAATGGGTGAGCACGCCAAGAGCGATGCTCATATGCACATCGTGGCCGCACGCGTGCATGCGCCCTTCATGTTCAGAGCGGTACGGCAAACCGGTCTCCTCGCGAATCGGCAGCCCGTCCATATCGGCGCGGTAGCCGATCGTTTTGCGCGGCGATGTTCCGTTGACTTTGACGAAAATCCCCGTTTTCCACGTCCGGACTTGAAGCCGCTCTTGCGGCAGGGACTGGATATAGCGAAGCAAATATTGCTGCGTCTTAAACTCCTGAAACCCAAGCTCCGGAATTTGATGCAAGTCGCGGCGAATGGCGACAAATGGGCTGATCGCTTCCATCCTCTCTCCTCCATTGGAAAAAAGCTGCCCCGTGAGCGGACAGCTTTTTTCCCGTCATTATAACTGGCGAAGCTCTTGTTTAATTTCCGTTTTCGCTCTCGTTTGTTCGTCGATTTGCTTAATGACGCGCGCCGGCACGCCGGCGACAACGGTATACGGCGGCACATCCTCGACGACGACCGCCCCGGCGGCGACGACCGCCCCTTTGCCGACGGTGACGCCTTCCAAAATAACGGCATTCGCGCCGACAAGGACATCGTCTTCAATGACGACCGGCTTGGCTGATGGCGGCTCAATGACTCCGGCCAACACCGCTCCGGCGCCAATATGGCAGTTTTTTCCGACCGTCGCCCGGCCGCCGAGCACCGCATTCATGTCGATCATCGTTCCTTCACCGACAACCGCACCGATGTTGATGACCGCTCCCATCATGATCACGGCGTTGTCGCCGATTTCGACATGGTCGCGGATAATGGCGCCCGGCTCAATGCGCGCCTTGATGCCTTTCAAATCTAGGAGCGGAATGGCCGAGTTGCGGCGGTCGTTCTCGACGACATAGTCCTCGATTTTGTCTTGATTCGCTTCGATTGCCGCTTGAATGTCTTGCCATTCGCCAAACACGACGCCGACGTTGCCCGTGATAAATGTTTTGGCGCTTGAGCCGAAATCGATGCCTTCGAGATCCCCTTTTATGTATACTTTGACTGGTGTCGATTTTTTGCTGTTTTGAATAAAGGAAATGATTTCATTGGCGTCCATCATCTTCATGGGCGATATCCTCCTTTACACCTGTATTCTTTTTTACTTTAGCAAAACAGAGATCATTGTGACAAGCACAAATTCATCGAGCAAAATGCTGTAAATATCTTCTCGAAGGCTTGCACTTGCGGAAGTTGCCACGCAGCTTCCGAACTGATCAGCCAAAGCCAGCTGCTCTTGTTATTGCACACGATTATCTTTCTGCTCATTGTTCAGCCTCTTTTCGGCCTAGCTTCCGGCCGCCATTAGGCCTGTGCAGCTGTTTATTCAGTTGCTTCAGTACTTCCCGTCGAGTGAAAATGCCTACAAAATATCCGTCGTCATTTTCCACACACACGAACGGATGATTGACAATAAGCCCCACTGCCTTCATCAGGCTGTCGTCAAGCCGCAGGCGCGGAATGTTTCGGTTCATCACTTCTTCGACCTTCATCGTCTCGAGACGTTCAAATTCGATGCGCTCCAATCCTAAAATTGCATCCATCATCATCGTCATGCTGATGAGCCCATGCAGTTTATACGATGTATCGAGAACTGGAATCGCTGAATAGCCGGTTTTCGTCAGGACGAGCAGCGCATGATCCAAATAATTTCCCGGCTGCACATGCGCCACTTTATCCACCGGAATCAGAAATGGCTTGACAGTCATTTGCATGAATTCATTGTGTTCCCATGTCATGCCGATGTTCCGCCTTTCTTCTGCATCTTCTCCTCTCCACATTGTTATCATACCATAAAAAAGACTATCGCTTCCTGCGATAGCGATAGTGCACAACAATTTTTATCCTTCCTCTTCCTCTGTCAACAGTCGGTCGTATAAACGCAACAGCTGCTGGTACCGGTGTTCATCGACCTCCTTGTCTCCGTTTTCGATATCCGCCAGCTCGGAGCGGATGAGCTCGAGTGCATATTGCTGGCTGAACAAAACGTCAAGCAATAACGCCGCTTCCTCGCCCGACAGCCTTGTCGGCAGCCGCTTCGTCATCTCCATTCCCCCTTTGCCTCTTCCGCTTCCATATATATTCGCCGGCAAAGGAAAAAAGTCGTGGAAAAAAGCGTCATTTGCGGACAGGCAAAAAGGCCACCCATATGAATGGAATGGCCTTTTTTCAATAATAGCGCAACGCCAAATAACCAATGGCAAAAATGGCGAGCAAGACAGCGAGTACATAAGCGAGGAACACCGGGTTGCGCAAGTAGGCATGCTCCTCGACCGTTTTCGGAATCGGCCCGTCAAGCTCCCCTTGCCAACGCTGTTGGCGTCCGAGGCGAACCGTATAGACGAACCCAATGACCGCGATCAATACAGAGAGGGCGGATAACACAAAAGTTAACTGTGCCATAAGTTTCACCTCATGTTTACTTTGCCGCAATGAGGCGATTTTATGCAGTCAATAATGGGCGTCATGCTCAAACAAATAGCTGTACGACAAGTCAATAAACAAGTAATGGCGCTCATCGATCGGATACGAATACGTCCGGATCGTTTCCCCTGTTTCAATATCCGTGTATAAATCGGACAAAATCCCTCTTCGGCGCGAGCGCATGCGAATAATGTTTTCCAAAAAATACGGGCGCCAGCTCCAGTTTTTCATATAATATTGCGGCTGAAGCTCCCACCGGCCGCCGCGCTTGAACATATTGCCCGACTGCTGGAAGCCGTCCTCATCACAAACATAAATGCGGAAGCAAACATCGTCGAGCTCGCCGGCCAACAGGGAAATGAGCTCGTTAAAATCGGCGGCTTTTTTGTATTTGCCAAGCAGCGCGCTGATCCGCTGCTGAAACTGCTCAGCAATTTGATACAGCGTTTCAAGCTTTTTCTTTTCCTGCTGGATGAAGCGATGGCACTCTTGGCGGAGCAAGTCTTTCAACAGATCGCGCGGCACGACTTCCGGCGCCGGCTTAGCCAAATAGTATCCTTGGTAGTAGCGGCCGCCATGCCGCCATGCGTACTGAAGCTGAAATGATGTTTCAATATCCTCATACAGAAGCGTCGCTCCGATTTTGCGCGCCAACAACGAAATGGAATGAACGATTTCTTGATAAGCTTGGTGGACCGACGTTTTTCGCAATTCATGCAAGTCGATTTTTAAAATGTCAGGCGACAAAACGCCGATCCGCTCAAGATGAATGCTATGTTCGGCGATGTTGTCGACCGCCACTTTAACGCCGTATGTACGAAGATACGTCAATAAATGGCTGAGCTGATCGACGTCTCCCTTGAAATGCTGCTCGTTGATTTCCAAAACGATGCGGCTTGGGGCCAACCCTTTCGCTTCATAGGAGAGAAGCAGCTGCAAAAACGACTCGCCGCGGTCAAGCATCAGCAAGTTGGCGTCGCGGTTTAAAAAAATGAGCAGCGTTTGATCATCAAGCGACAGAAAATAGTCGAGCGCTTTTTTCGTGATCACATCATCCACTTCGATGCGAAATTCTTCTGGAATGGTTTCATCGTGAAAAAACGGCCCAAGGCTGACCGGCCCTGTTTCCGTTTGAAACCGACCGAGCACTTCATAGCCGACGACCCCATGCTCATCGGCGCTGAAAATCGGTTGATAGTGCGGAATCACTTGCGGCAAGTTGGCCATCACGTCTAATGCATCCATCGTGTTCACCTCATCCCCATCGACCATCTTTGCCTTTATTATAGCATAATTGCCCAATCGTTCCTGACTCGTAAAAAAAAAGCGGCTCCCCTGACAGCAGGGAATCCGCTTGTGACAAAGGCCGTTGCGTGCAATGAGCCGGTTGCCCGCGATAAATGAAGAAATACCGCCTGCAATCCCTTTTGGGTGAGGACCATCTTGCTTTATGGCAAATTTGATTAAAACGGCCGCCGGTTCAGCCATTGGCCGCCGTCGACTGTGATGCAAGCGCCGTTAATGTAAGCGGCTTCATCCGAAAGCAAAAACGAAGCGACCGCCGCGATTTCTTCCGGCGTCCCGAGCCGCCCGAGCGGCACGCTTTCCAACGTCATCCGCTCCGCTTCCTCTGATTCCCAAAGCCGCTCCGCCCCGCCAGTCCGCTCAATCGGTCCGGGAGCGATCGCATTGACGCGGAAGCCGTACTTTTTCCCCCATTCCACAGCAAGCGTGCGCGTCATTGCCAGCACTCCAGCCTTGGCGCTCGCTGAATGAATGACCCCGGCGCCGGCATGCCAGGCATATGTCGCAACGATGTTGATAATGTTCCCTTTCAAGCCGCGCTGAATCCAGTAGTTGCCGACTTCCCGGCTGCAGTAAAACGTGCCGTTTAACACAATGTTAATGACGCTGTTCCAGCCGTTGATCGACAACTTTTCCGCCGGGCAAATGAAATTGCCAGCCGCGTTGTTGATGAGGGCATCGATGCGGCCGAATTCCGCATCAGTCCGCTCCACCATGTGCGCCACTTGTTCCGGGTTGCGCACATCCATCGGGATCGTAAGCACTTTCCCTCCATCCGGCGCGGCGATTTCCCGCTTGGCCTCTTCGAGCGCCTCGGCCCGCCTTCCCGTAATGACGACGTTGGCCCCATCAGAAACAAACCGCTTCGCCATATATTTCCCCATTCCGCTCGACCCGCCGGTCACAATGATCACTTTTCCGTTCATCCATTTCTCCTCCTATGACTGATTACTCATTCATTTTTATCATATCATAAAATAGTGGAATATTCGAACATCTTAGTCCTCCTATTGTCCTTTTCCCTCTCTTTTCGTTATAATAAAGCTGCTTGTGAAAGGACGGCGAAACGATGCACCATATCGAAACAACCAAACTAAGCCGGCGCGCCTTTTTGAAAAAGCTGGCGCGCACAAGTTTCAGCGCAGCGCTGGCGATGGCAGCCGCCTCTGGATACGCCCGCTGGATTGAGCCAGCCGAGCTGACCGTGACGCACCATGCGCTGTCGCATCCGTTGATCCCAAAGTCGTTTGCCGGCGTCAAGCTGCTGCAGTTCAGTGATCTCCATCTCGGCCATTATTACGGCTTGAAACGCTTTTACCGCATTATCGGCCGCATCAACGAACTCGGGCCCGATCTCGTCGTATTCACAGGTGATCTGCTCCATGAGGCGAACCGGTATCCGCACGTCAACGCGGTCGCTGAGGCGTTGGCTGGCGTCCGTGCTCCTCTTGGAAAATTTTGCATTTACGGAAACCATGATCACGGCGGCTACGGGACAGATATTTACCGTCGATTGATGGAACGAGCCGGGTTCCGCGTTCTCGTCAATGAGCATGCACTCGTCCGGCGCGGCCACGGGGCGATCGCTATCGCCGGCAGCGACGATATGATGCTCGGACGCCCGGACTGGTCGAAAATGACGAACGGCATTCCTCGGGCGACATATACGATCGCCCTCGTTCATGAGCCGGACGGTGCCATTGAGGCTCGCCGCTTCCCTATTCACGTTCAACTCTCCGGCCATAGCCACGGCGGGCAAATTCAGTTGCCGTTTATCGGACCGCTCATCACGCCGCCGTTGTCTGAGCGGTATTATGAAGGGTTTTACCACGTCGGCGGACTCTTGTTGTACGTCAACCGCGGCCTTGGCACAACAAGGGTGCCGCTTCGCTTCTTCGCTCCGCCGGAGTTGACCGTTTTTTCGCTTACCCCCGGATAGAAGTAGGACAAACCGGGCAACAACACCGCTTCCTATGTTATAATAGAAAGAAAAAAGGAGACATGCCGATGAAACCGGTGCAATTAACGGTCGACAATATTGCCAAAGCGATTTTTACCGTCAACCGCCATGCCAAAACAGCATTGAACCCTTCGTTTCTTTATCTTCTGAAGAAAAAAGCGATCGAGAAGCTGCTTGAGGAGGGCAAGGCGAAAAAAGTGGGCCTCCATTTTTCCCGCAATCCGAGATACAGTCAACAGCAATCCGACGTGCTTGTCGCCGTCGGCGACTACTACTTCCACATCCCACCGACAAAACAAGATTTCGCCGCCCTTCCGCACCTTGGCTCTCTCAACGATTCATACCGCAACCCTCCAGCTCGGATGCCGCTGTCAGAGGCAAAAGCCATTCTCATCGCCTACACCGGACTGAAGGAAAAGCCGGAACAAAAGCCGAAACGGCTGACAAGACCCGTATTTAAACGGCTCGGCGACCGCTATTAAGCGGACGCCGGTTTTTTTCAACAGTGGGCACATCTTAGCGCCGGGTCGGCAACAGGGGCATCGATGTCTCTTTTGCTTCAACCTGCTTTTTCGCCCACCCTGTCTTGCAATGAAAGTCCCCTCTCGTTTTCGCTGCACTAAGAGGCGGTGAAAAGCAACCATTTTCCCTAAATTGATGATTCTCGAATGAAGAGGAGAACAATATCCGTAAGGCTTCTCCATTTGAGGAGAAACATGATTGGGCCGCCTTTCCTGTTCAATCACCGGCCTTCTAAAACAAATAAGCCAGCCGCTGTTCTGTCGGCTACGCTGAGACCCCTTTCCTCTTTATGCTTCCCCATTGTTTTTTTCGACGAATGGCATCGATCACCCCTTCGCACCGCCACCAAGCGGTAAGCGGACGGTACCAAAACGTCTCGGTCAACGCGAAGAAAAACAGCTTCACCAAATCAGAGATGCTCGGGAACTTCCGCTCAGTCCACTCTTCAAGCAAGACGGCTACTGCTGATAACAGCGAACCGTACAAAACCGAAACCGTCAGCAACAAAAGAGCGAATTCGACGTACAAGTTTCCGAGAAATAAGGAGAAAACAACGACAATATAGCCCATCAATTCAACGATCGGACCAAGAAGCTCAATGAACCAAAAATACGGCAGCGAAAGAAGGCCGATTGAGCCATATTTTGGATTGAACAGCATCGATCGATGCATCCATAAGCTTTCCAAAAGCCCGCGATGCCAGCGTCGCCGCTGCCTCCGCAAATCGCCATACGTTTCCGGTGCTTCCGTCCAGCAAACCGGGTCGGGGATGTAGATGATTTTTTTCGCCTCGTTTTTTTCCCGCGCCAGTCGATGCAGACGCACGACGAGCTCCATATCTTCGCCAACTGTATTAGCATATCCCCCTGCTTCAATCACCCAAGGCTTGGAAAAGACGCCGAACGCCCCAGACACAATCAGCAGCAAGTTGTGGCGGCTTAAGCCGAGACGGCCGAGCAAAAACGCACGCAAATATTCAATCGTTTGCATAATGACGAGCGGCCGCCGCGACAACCCAACCTGGACGATCTCCCCGCGTTCAATCCGGCAGCCATTGGCGATGTGGACGCTTCCTCCAGAAGCGATGATCTCCCCGTCGGACTCAAGCATTGGTTTCATCACTTTCAAAAACGCGCGCCGCTCCAAAACCGAATCGCTGTCAATCGTGCAAATGTATGGATAGCGAGAAGCGTTGATTCCCGCGTTCAACGCATCCGCTTTCCCACCGTTTTCTTTATCCAGCACAAACAAATGGGGATAATTAAGCGACTGATAAACCGCCTTAATTTCCTTTGCGTCCAGCTGGCGGCGAATGATGCGATAGACCAGCTGCAAATGAAAATGCTCAATCAGCCGTTCAAGCGTTTTGTCAGTCGATCCATCGTTAATGACAATGACCTCGTACTCAGGATATTCAATAGCCAGCAGCGACCGCACCGAACCGACGATGCCTGCTTCCTCATTATAAGCGGGAACAAGAATGGACACCGGTTTGGCATAGCTCGCATCGAGCAGCTCTTCATACGGCTCCCAGTCATCAAGACGATGAATGCGGCGCAAATGGATGAACGAGACAACAAGCAAAAAGGCATAAAAAAGAAGAACGATGACCATGTAAATCAGTACAATATGTCCTGCGACCCAAAGAAACGAACGCCACGCTTCCACTATCATTCTCCTCCTCCAAGCCACTGCCTCGCCATATCACGAGCATAACGATCCGATGCTGTGCGCGCCGCGGCGCGCAACGCCGTTCGGCCTCCCGGCAGACGCGCGATGGCCGCGGCGGCTTCAGAACGAACAACAAATGAACGGTCGCTAAGCCGCTCATACAGCAACGGAAGAAGCCGCTCTTCGCGGCATTTTCCCGCCAGGCGGGCAGCCATCAGCCGCTCTTGCCAATGGGAGGAGCACAAATGCTGCTTGAGCCTCTCCGCTTCAAGCGGCATGCCGATTTCTGCCATCGCCTTGAGCGCGCGGATGCGAATTTCCGGTTCTTCTGCTGCCAGCAGGCGCCGCAAAAACCGCTGTTCTTGCCGGCGCCGGATGCCGATCATATCGATAAACGCATACTTTCCGGCCGGCGGCAGCTCGGCAAACCGTTGTTTCACCTCTTCAAGCAGCCGCTCGCTCATATGGCCGAAAATGAGGCGATACGCAAATTCCGTCAGTTCGCGGTTTGGCCTAAACACATAGATGGCCACTGGATCGTAATCGAACTTGGCGAAAATGGTTAAAATTTTTGCCACCTCTCCCCTTGTCGCCCCATCCGCCCGATGCAGCCGCTCGAGGTCTGGCAACATCGCTTTCATATGCAAATCTTCAATGAAAAATAATGCGTTCATCCGTTCGCTCCAATGCCGGCTCGCCAATTGCCGGCGCAGCCAACCTTGAAAATGGGTCTCGGCAAACGCTCGAATGCGCACTTGCACGTCTTTTCCTTTAAGCAATGAAGCAAAGCCATCGAGCAGTTGAAGCACCGCTTCCCGTTCGAGCGGAGACGAAAAACGAAACGAAAGCTCCTCTTCGCCGAGCAAATAGCGAAGCAAAGGAAGCCGGTGCTGTTCTTTATAGAAATGAAGCCGGGCTTGGCGCCGGTTTTCCCGCCATTTGCGCACGACTAAATAAAGAAACAGCCCGGCCAGCACCGCCAATAAAACAGCAACCATCAAGACGGCGACAATGAGCGCCATTACTCATCAAACTCCTTTAGCAGCCGGCGCAGGCGTGCCTCCAGTTCCAGCCATTTAAACGGCTTCGTCACATACTCGTCCGCTCCTTCGTCAATGGCGCGGGCGATGTCCCGCTCATCTTGGCGCGACGTCAACATTATCACCTTATACGGCTTTTGCTGGCGGCGGAGGCGGCGCAACACCTCAAGACCGTCCATTTTCGGCATCACCCGGTCCAAAATGACGACGGAGCGCTTCTCGCCTTTGTACACCGGCGATTCGAGAAATGAAAGCCCGTCGCTAAACTCGTAAATGTCCGCCTCCCGTTCTTGCTCGTCCGCAAGCTTGCGGACGAGGTCAGCGATGACCGTCCGCGCCAGTTCATCATCGTCGACGATCGCAACAGACCATCGTTGCCCATTGCCTTGGCGTCGTTCTTTTTTCGCTCGGCCGCCATCGGTCGGAACGGCTTCCCTCTTCGCTTCTTCAACCCGACATCCCCCGCTCTTTTTGGCTGCGTACAGCGCTTCGTCAGCCAGACGAAGCCAATGCTCAAGCGGTTCGTCTGGGTCATCGCACTCAACAAAACCAACCGAGAAAGTGCATGACAGGCGCACGCCGCCGGCTTCGATTTCCTCAGCAGCAAATTGGCGCTGCAGCCGTTTGAGCACGCGATGCGCTTCATTTCTTGTCGTTTTGGCCAGCCAGACGACAAACTCCTCTCCCCCAAAGCGAACGACCGTATCCATCCCACGCGTATGTGCAAGCAAAAAAGCAGCCAGTTTCTTTAACACCGCATCGCCCGCCAAGTGACCAAACCGATCGTTAACTTGCTTAAAACGGTCCAAATCAAGCAGCGCCAAACAGCTCGGCGTCCGAGACCGCTCTAAATCGCTCCGCAAACGAGCGTACACTCGCGGCAAGTACTTTCGGTTGTAAACGCCGGTCAATTCGTCAATCAGCACTAACTGATCAATTTTCTGCTTTTTTTCCACAAGCCGGCGGATGCGAATGAAAAACTCGCCGACCGCGACCGGCTTTGCCATGACATCGTCGGCGCCGATCTCATACCATTTCAGCTCCTCGCCTTTTCGTCTGTTCCCACCCACAATGGCCACTGGAATATATGAATGGCGGCCTGCATCGTTCAAAAAAGCGTCAAAAACGGAAGCATCTGCGCCGTCCTCCTCAAGTATCACCACAATGCAATCTATGCCCAATTGTACTAAAGAGGCCGCAGGTTGTTCAATAAATGGAAGTGTGATGAAACGCCACGGCGTCGTTTGCAACGAACCGCGCAAATACGCAGAAAACAGCGGATCGTTTCCGCAGAGGAGAATGGCCGCTTCCGGCCCTTGGCGGCCGGGAGGGGAAACGAACGAAGCATCCGATTCTCCCGCTTCATAGCAGCAGCGAAGGAGCGGAAACATCTCCGCCAACGCCTCCTCCGCTGTCCATTTCCGTTCCTTTTGCTGATTCATCCGGCGAGAAAGGCGGTCTGCTTCAACAGCGAGATCGCTGCGGTTCATCACCGCCGCCGTCCGGCCGACAGCGTCTAAAAACCGGATCAGCTCCGCCCCCGCAAACGGCTCTTCCGTCTTCCATCGTTCATACTGTTCCTTCAATCGGCTTAATAACGAAGCAGTGTAAGAATCCAATCTCCCCCTCCTTTCCGCCCATCGGCCTGCCGTTCCGCCGTTTGTATTTTCACGTTCATCCTCCCTTTTTCCTATTAGTAATATAGTCGGCAGGGGCGAAAAACATTATCAAAAAAAATGAAAGCAAAACAGCCTTTTTTCGTCCATGCATTCAAAAAGACCGTTGCTTCATGGCAACGGTCTCGATTCAATACAAAAAATCGAGAAGGCGGCGGTCCGCCAAATTCGTATCGACCGGGCACACTTCGGCATCACGCCCGTACTGCCACACCCACACATTTGCGCTGCAGGGCGGGGCCGCCGGCTGGTAGCGCGGCGCTTTTTGCTCTTTCGTCGTTCCCGGCCTTGGGGCTGAACTCCAAATAACAGCCTGCACCGCCACTTGATTGTTCCGTGCGGCCGCTTCACAATAGGCAGCGGCAAAGTCTCCTTTCGTCGGATCCGCATACAGCCCCGGGCGGTACCCGGTCGGATAGAGCGTTTCCACCCAAGCCGCGATCCAAGCCGCATCAACCGCAAAAAAGTCCTCGATATTGGCAAACAGCAGTTTATTTTTTGGAATGCCAAGCCGCCGCGCATGGAATACGGCGTTGCGCGCCGCCACCTGTCCGTTTGCATAGCCGACCGCCTCTCGGAAGGCGTTGTAGATCGGCAGCACTTTCACCCCATAGTTGCGAATGCGGGCGATCTCCTCCCGCGTCAATCCTTCCGATACGTTCGGCACCTCGACCAAATAGCGGCCCCAAAACTTCGGGTAGCCGAGCTCGGTTCGCACGCACTGAAACAGCTGATCCGTGACCACCTGCGCGGAATCGACTCCCCAAATGCCTCTTACCATCCTTCCCCCTCCTTTGCGGTCACGCTGCCATAGTTATGTATATGAGGGGGAGCGCTTGTTTTATACGGCTACCGGCGGCGCTTCCGTTCCTCTTCCGTCCAATCGCCTTTCAACAATTGAAACCAGCCGTTGCGCTTAAACCAAACAAACATCGTCATGCCGATCACGGCCATAACAGCCAATACCGCAAAGTAGCCGTATTTCCAGCGCAACTCAGGCATATAGTTGAAATTCATCCCATAAATGCCGGCGATAAAGGTAAGCGGCATGAAAATCGTCGTAATGGCCGTAAACGTCATCATAATGTTGTTCATTCGATTCGAGTTCAGCGACAAATAGCTGTCGCGGATATCTGCTGTAATCTCGCGGTTGGTCTCGATCATTTCCGACAGCTTCAATAAATGGTCGTAAATGTCGTGAAAATACAACTGTCGTTCTTTCATGCGCTGCAGGCGATCGGAGTGGATGATGCGATACAACAAATCGCGCATCGGCACGATCGTCCGGCGCAGCTTCGACAAATCGCTGCGGATATCAAACACCTTTTCGATAATGTCGTGAATCGGTTCGTTATTCGTATTCTCCTCCAGGTCATTCAACACATCCTCAATATGATAAAGCGGCGGAAAATAATCGTCGACGAGCTTGTCAATGAGCCGATACATAACATGAAACGGCCCTTGCTGCACATCTTGCTCGCGCTTCAGCCGCTCCCATACGTCATCCACCGCATGGATCGGTGACTTATGAAAAGACACGATGAAATTTTGCCCGACAAATAAGTCGACTTCCTCAGCTTCAAGCGTTGCCCCGGCGATCGCGTGAAGGACAATAAATAAGTAACGGTCATAAAAATCGAGCTTCGGCCGCTGCACATACTCCAAACAGTCTTCAATGGCAAGCGGATGGAACCGGAAAAAAGAAGCGAGCAAGTCCGACTCCTCATCCGTCGGCTCGTGAAAATCGACCCAATACCATGAAACGTCCGGGCTGTTGACAAACGTCAAATCAACATCATGCAGAATCTCAAACTCTTTTGTTATCGCACATGTACGGATCATCACCATCACACCTTGCCATTTTTTCTCTTCTCTTATCATAACCGAAAATGTGTTACATCCCAACCTAAAAAGGGTACAGAAAGATGTAGAGAAAAATTGGCAAAAAAATTTATCAAAATTTTCTTTACATTATCGCCAAAAACGACGATAATATAAAAAAGGGAACCCTTTGTTCCCATATGGGAGGGAATCAACCATGTACGAAAAACAATATCCAAATGAAGGCGCCGTCTTGTTCAATCAACCCGAAGAAAAAAACAGCTATGGGCCGATGGCGGAACAAGTGTTGAAAGAGGCGATCTTTCAGTTTCAAAGAAAAAAACTGATGGAACAAATTGATGAAGCGCTCGCGGCCGGCAACAAGCCGTTGTTTTTCAAGCTTTCCGCCCAATATAACGATTTGTTGAAACAATACGGCGCGTAAAAGGAGCGAATAATGTTGGATTGTGAATCATCTATGACCGGATGAGCCCCGTTTCCGTGTGCAGAATGACGCAAACGGAAAGGGGCTCATTTTTATTTTTTCGTTCTTCGACATAAATGGTACAATAGAGGAAAAACGGAAAGGTGGACAACAAGTGAGACACCTCATTCAGCCACGCGTTCAAGCGATTCAATTATCAGGCATCCGCCAATTTTTCAACCTTGTCGCTGGACGGCCGGGGCTTGTTTCCTTGACGATCGGCCAGCCGGATTTTCCAACTCCCGAACATGTGAAAGCAGCCGCTCAAGAAGCCATCGCGGCGGATTTTACAACGTACACGGCAAACGCTGGCCTAATTGAGCTGCGCGAGGCGGCTTGCCAATTCGTCGCTGACAAGTACGGCCTTCGTTACACGCCGGACGAAGTCATCGCCACCGTCGGCGCCAGCCAGGCGCTTGATATTGCGTTTCGCACCATTTTAGAGGAAGGAACAGAGGTGCTCCTTCCCGCGCCGGTCTACCCCGGCTATGAACCGCTCATCCGCCTGTGCGGGGCGAAACCGGTGTACATCGACACAAGGCCAAACGGTTTCCGTCTGTCGGCTGAGCTCATTGCGCCTTATTTGACGGAAAAGACGCGCTGCCTCGTTCTTCCATACCCATCAAATCCAACCGGGACGGCGCTGTCAGCCGAAGAGCTTGAGAACATCGCTTCCCTTTTGAAAGGACGGCCAATTTGGATCGTATCCGACGAAATTTACAGCGAACTCGTCTATCGCGGCCGCCATCGTTCGATCGCCGAATGGCTGCCCGAGCAGACGATCGTCATCAATGGCTTAAGCAAATCGCACTCGATGACCGGCTGGCGCATCGGATTTGTCTTCGCCCCGTCGTTTGTGATTGAACAGATGGTGAAGGTGCACCAATACAGCGTCTCATGCACCTCGTCGATCAGTCAAAAGGCGGCCATTGAGGCGCTGACCGCCGGCAAACATGACGCCGAGGCAATGCGCGCCGCCTATGCGGAACGGCTCGAGTACGCTTACAACCGCCTAACCGCGATGGGGCTGCCGGTCGAAAAACCGGACGGGGCATTTTACTTGTTTCCATCGATCGCCGCCTTTGGCATGCCATCGTTTGACTTTGCCCTCGATGTCGTTGAAAAAGCCGGTGTCGCCCTCGTCCCCGGCAGCGCCTTCTCCGAATACGGCGAAGGCCATGTCCGCCTGTCGTATGCTTATTCGCTCGATGTCCTGAAAGAAGGGCTTGACCGTCTTGAGCGGTATATCGACAAAAAGGCGGCAAGTGCACGCTGATGGCGCCCCTTAAGACCGGAGCAAGACAGGCTTTCGCTTTTTTGCGCCGGGTTAACTCAAAAGCCGTCTGTCCTTCCGTAAAATACAAGATTGAAAAAGGGGCTGACCGAAAACAAGAGTGTGTTTTCGGGTCAGCCCCTTTGTTGCTCACGGCACCAACAGCAGTTTGCCGCTCGTTTTTCGCCCTTGCAGCAGGCGGTGCACCTCGGCCGCGCGCTCGAGCGGATAGACGCCCCCGATGGTCAACTCAAGGCTTCCATCCCGCACCCAAGCGAGCAGATCGCGCAAGCTTCGTTCATATAGCGCCCGTTTTCGCATGACTTGCGGCAAGAAAAAGCCAACGACCGACCAGTTTTTTGCCATCAAACGGACCGGATTGAGGCGCGTCATCTCCCCGCTCGCCGCCCCGTATACAACCAAGCGGCCGAACGGGGCAAGGCAGTCGAGCGTTTGATGGAACACATCGCCGCCCGCCATTTCCAAGGCGACATCGACGCCGCGTCCATCTGTTGCCTCCATCACTTCCGCCGCCCAGCCGTCCTTTGTATAATCGATCGTGACGTCGGCGCCGAGCCGCGCGGCTAACGCTCGCTTTTCCTCCGTGCTGGCGGTGGCGATCACCGTTTTCGCCCCGAACCGTTTCGCCAGCTGCACAGCGAGCGTGCCAACGCCGCCAGCGGCAGCGTGCACAAGCACGGTTTCCCCTTCCTCCAGCCGCCCCATTGTCGTCAAAATATGATAGGCGCTTAACCCTTGCACGGGCAGAGCCGCCGCCCGGCGGACGTCCAACCCGTCCGGCAGCGGCACGACCGCGCGTTCGTCAACCGCCACAAACTCGGCATAACCGCCTGATTCAATCAACGCGACAACCCGCTGGCCCGGGCGGATGGCTTCCACATCCGGACCGACTTCGCGGACGATGCCGGCCACCTCGGTGCCGGGCACGAACGGAAGCGGCGTCGGCACAACGTAGCGCCCTTCCCGCCTCGCTGTATCGGCGTAGTTCACACCGATCGCCTCAGCTTCAATCACCACTTGCCGTCCCGATGGCAACGGGCGCTCAGCCTCTTTTACTTGCAGCACTTCCGGACCGCCGTACTCAGCAAATTGCACGATTTTCACTGTTCATTCCCCTCTTTCGTCATCTTCATTTGCACGATATCGCGCACTTCCGCCGCCAACGGCCCTGGCTCGAGTTTCGGAATGACGGAAAGCGCTCCGTGCCGGTTGATGTAGTCGATCTCCTTTTCGAGGCCATAAGCCACCATCCAACGTCCGACCCGCGAGGCGGACAACACTTCTTTTGCCTTCTCCTCGCTTGCGTATTGCCGGTAAAACAGCCAAGCAGCCATCGCGCTGTCGGACAGCTCCGCCGCGGCGATCCCCTGCTCGACTAGACAATGGACAAAATATCCGGCGCCATAAAAGTCCTCCAAGCAAAAACGCCCGGATGAACCGGCGCAAATGGCGATAACGGTCTCTTCTTTGTGCGAACGGCCAATATGTTCGCTGACCGCCGGGCTGTTCAGCAAGCTCGCCGCATAGACCGCGCGGGCCGGCATTGCCTTGCGGAGCGCCACGGTGCCGTTTGTCGTCGACAAAACGACCGTTTTCTCCGGGCATACCGTCTGCAAAAACAGCGGCGCGGGCGGATGAAAGCCGGCGATCGTCCTTCCTTCGCTTTCCCCGACAAGCTCATAGCTCCCGCCAGGCAATCGGCGTCCGACTTGCTCCGCTTCGGCAGCGTTGTACACCGGAATGACGGAGCGGGCGCCCGCCGCCAACGCCGCAGTGATCGATGATGTGGCGAGCAAAATATCGAACACAACGGCGACCTTGGCATCGGCGAGCGCAGTTTCATCAATGTCTTCTTTGCGCAGCACGACATGCACTTTCGTCATCATGCGCCTCCCCGCCCCGCCAGCTGCCATGCATGCTGAATGAGCGCCTCGACAAACTGGTTGAAATGGCGAAACCGCTCGTCGTTCGTCTGGCCGCGGCGATAGCGGTAATAAATTTGCTGGCAAATGACCGCTAATTTAAAGTAGGCAAACGTTAAATAAACGTGTATATCGGACACATCACGGCCGCTTTTTTTGGCATATGCCTCAATAAACTGTTCGCGCGTGTAAAAACCAGGCCGAACGGTGACCGGCGCGCGGCCAAACCCGTGTTTGACAAGCGGCGGATCATCCTCCTCAATCCAATAGCTCATCGCCACCGCCAAATCGGCCAGCGGATCGCCAACGGTCGACATTTCCCAATCGAACAAGCCGACCATTTTCGTCACATCGTCTTTGGCAAACAAAGCGTTGTTCAGCTTAAAGTCGTAATGGATGACCGTCGCCTCTCGCTGCGGCGGAATATGGGACGCCAGCCATTTCATAAGCGCTTCGGCCTCCGGGATATCATCCGTTTTCGCCCGTTCGTAACGTTGGATCCATCCGTGCACTTGCCGTTCCATAAACCCATCCGGCTTTACCATCTGAACGAGGCGTGTGTTCGTATAATCAATTTGATGGATACGGACAAGCGTCTCGACCATCGTCTCAGAGATGCCACGGCAAACGTCTTCTGTCGGGATGACGCCATCGGGAAAATCACTGTCAATCACGACGCCATGCCGCCGCTCCATGACGAAAAACGGACTGCCGATCACCGATTCGTCTTCACAAAAATAGAATGGTTTCGGCGCCAACGGGAACAGCGGATGGATTTCAGAAAGCCACGTGCTCTCCCGCTTCATATCGTGCGCTTTCGGCGGCACCGGGCCGAACGGCGGCCGGCGCAGCACCGCCTCCCACTCCCCACAGCGGAGCAAATACGTCAAATTCGACCGGCCGGCGGAAAATTGCTGGATCTCGAGCTCCCCATCCGGCATGTCCGGCAGCACCGTTCGCAAAAACTTGGCCAGCTTCCCTGCCGGCAGTTCTTCCCCCTTGCGCACTGGAATAATCGCTGTCATCTCCCTCTCCCCCTTGGTCAACAATTCAAGCGCGCCATTGCCGCCGCACGAACAGCATCCATCGACACACCTCGGATCAAACTTGTTTGTCTCTCTTTTCACTCGGCTTTCGAGACAGACGGCGCGTTCATGCCATCAAGCAGGATCTCCACCATCTGCTTCGCCACCTCGGCATCGGTCAGCTCGCCGTCCGGACGAAACCATTGGTAGCTCCAATTGGCCGCCCCAAGAACGGTAAGCGTGGCGATCGATGGTGACAAATCGCAGCGCAGTTCACCGCTTTTCATTCCTTCCTCAATCAACGACTGCAGCCGATAGCGGAACAAATCGCGCTTTTCTTTTACTTTCTGTAAATGCTCTTCATTCAAATGCTTCATTTCACGAAAAAAAATACGCGCTTCCCGTCCCTGCCGTTCGACATTATGGATGAGCATGAAGACGATGTCATACAGTCGTTCCCGCACCGAGCGCTGTGTATCGCTTATAATCCGCTCCTCTTCGTCCAGCAGCCATTCAATGTAGCGAAGGTGAATATCCATCAACAGTTCTTCTTTGCTTGTAAAATAGTAATAAAACGTCCCTTTTGTCACCCCGAGGGCGTCAACGATGTCTTGGATCGATGTTTCGCTGAACCCATTTTGTTCAAACAGCTCAATGCTGGCAGCCATAATTTTCTCCTTCATGTTTTTACACCTCTTGCCTAAAATGTAGTCGCTGCCAGCTATTGTACCATAAAACGGCCAAGCCTGCTTCGGACTTGGCCGAAAGCCCTCTGTTATTGCGGGCGGGACGCCTCTTCACGCAAGGCGCGGCGCAAAATTTTCCCGACGTTCGTCTTCGGCAGTTCGGCACGGAACTCGACAATGCGCGGCACTTTGTACGCCGCTAAGTTTTTTCGGCAATGGGCAAGAATTTCTTCTTCGCTTGCCTGCATTCCATCTTTTAAAACGATAATCGCCTTCACCGTTTCGCCGCGATACGGATCAGGCACACCAACTGCCGCCGCCTCTCTCACCGCTGGATGTTCGTACAACACCTCTTCAATTTCACGCGGATAAATGTTATAACCGCCGGCGATGATCAAATCTTTTTTCCGGTCGACAATCGTCACATACCCTTCCTCGTCAATCGAAGCCAAATCGCCAGTGTACAGCCAGCCATCGCGCAGCGCCACGGCCGTTTCTTCCGGCATGTTCCAATACCCTTTCATCACTTGCGGTCCACGGATAATCAGCTCGCCGACTTCTCCTGGCGGCAATTCCTGCGTGCCGGTCGCCACGTCGACGACTTTGTACTCCGTCAACGGCATGCCAATGCCGACCGTACCTGGCTTGCGCGCCGCAAATGGCGGATTGCAATGCGTCACCGGCGACGCTTCGGACAAGCCGTACCCTTCAAGGACGACCGCCCCAGTTTTCGATTCAAAATCGCGCATCAATTCAAGCGGCATCGGCGCGCTGCCGCTGTTGCACGTTTTGATGCTGCTGATGCCGTACTGTTCGACGCCCGGCGTATTGGTAATCGCGACGTACATCGTCGGCACTCCCGGAAACACGGTCGGCTGTTTGTCGCGGATCGTCTCGAGCACTTCTTTCAGCTCAAAGCGCGGCAGCAAAATGTTTTCCGCCCCCTGGTAAATGGCCAAGTTCATTCCCGACGTCATCGCGAACACATGGAACAACGGGATGACGGTTAAATACCGCTCTTTGCCGAGCTCAAACGTTCCTTTGAAAAACTCGGCGCATTGCAGGACGTTGACGAAAATGTTGCGGTGGGTGAGCATCGCCCCTTTGGAGCGCCCCGTCGTTCCTCCCGTATATTGCAATACAGCGACGTCGTGCATCGGCTCGATCGGCACCGGGCGCACCACTCCGCTTCCTGCGGCAAGAAATTTGTCAAACGTGACATCTCCTTCCGCGAGCGCAACGGACGGCGGCGCGCCAAGGCTGACGGTGACCGCCTGCTCGACGGCTGTTTCCCCTCTGACGGCAGCGAGGCGCGGATAAAGCGGTTCATAAATGACAATCATCTTGGCGCCGGAATCTTTGAGCAAATAGGCAAGTTCGCGCTCAACAAGCATCGGGTTCACTTGGGTGACGATAGCGCCCGCCTGCAAAATGCCGTAATAGGCGATGACATATTGCGGGCAGTTCGGCAGCATAATCGCGACGCGGTCCCCTTTTTGTACGCCGCGCGCCTGCAGGCTTGAGGCAAAGCGGTTGACCGCGGCCGCGAGCTCGGCATAGGTGATCGTCTTATCGTAAAATGTCAACGCCGGCTGGGAGCCGAATTCCCCCGCCCGTTCCTGGAGCACATCGCATACCGTTTTGTCTGGAATATCGATGTAAAACGACACATGCTCCGGATAAAAAGGCAAAGCCCGTTTTTCGCTCATTTCGTCTCCCCCTTTTCTCGTTAAATGCCGGTCGCATGGCTGCCGCCGTCAACGACTAACAGCGCACCGGTGACAAACGCAGACGCCGGCGAGGCGAGAAACAGAACGGCGCCTTTTAAGTCATCCTCGCCGCCAAAGCGGCCAAGCGGCGTATGCTCGAGCACTTTTTGCCCCACTTGCTCGAGGACAACTCTTGACATTTTCGTCGGGAAAAAGCCCGGCGCCACCGCATTGACGCGAATGCCGTGCTTCCCCCATTTTGCTGCTAGGTCCCTCGTAAACGTAATGACCGCCCCTTTGCTCGTGTTGTAGCCGATCGTATTTAAAATGTCCGGGTGCGTGCCGCCAAGGCCGGCGACGGAAGCGATGTTGATGATGGCGCCGCCCGTTTGCTTCTCAATCATCACCTTGCCGGCCGCCTGGCTCATGAGAAACGTGCCGGTTACATTGACGTTCATCACCTTTTGCCATGCTTCAAGCGGCATCTCTTCGACCGGCGCTCCCCACGTCGCTCCGCTGTTGTTCACCAAAATATCGATGCCGCCAAACTCCTTCACCGTCGTTTCGACGACATGTTGGACATCATCCGGGTTCGTCACATCACACTTTAGCGCCAATGAACGGACGCCCAGCTGTTCCAACTTTTCTTTCACTTGCTCGCACGCCTCCACTTTGCGCGAGCAGACGACAACGTTCGCCCCCGCTTCGGCGAGGCCGACGGCGATTTGCTCGCCGAGCCCGCGCCCGCCGCCGGTGACGATGGCGGTTTTTCCTTCGATTTTAAACAAGTCCAACACATGCATAAACGCCACTTCCCCTCCCTTTATTGTTCATATGGACGCAACTCAAGCTTGGCTACTTGCTCTTTATGCACCTCATCCGGCCCGTCGGCCAACCGGAGCGTGCGCGAGTTCGCCCACATGGCAGCAAGCGGAAAATCGTTGCTCACCCCGGCGGCTCCGAACGCCTGAATGGCGCGGTCGATCACTTTTAAGGCGACATTCGGAGCGACAACTTTAATCATGGCAATTTCTTTGCGCGCCGCTTTGTTGCCGACCGTATCCATCATGTACGCTGCCTTCATTGTCAACAGGCGCGCTTGCTCGATCTCAATGCGCGACTGAGCGATCCAATCGCGAATGACGCCATGGTCCGCAAGCCGCTTGCCGAACGCCACCCGCGACTGCACGCGCCGGCACATAAGCTCAAGCGCCCGCTCCGCCGCTCCAATCAAGCGCATGCAATGATGGATCCGCCCCGGACCGAGCCGCCCTTGGGCGATGGCAAATCCTTTCCCTTCTCCCCAAATGATGTTCTCTTTCGGCACCCGCACGTTGTCATACGTAATCTCCGCATGCCCGTGCGGCGCATGGTCAAAGCCGAACACCGGCAGCATCCGTTCGATTTTCACCCCCGGCGTATCAAGCGGAACGATGATCATCGACTGCTGCTCATGCTTCGGGGCATCCGGATTCGTTTTCCCCATCACAATGGCGACTTTGCAGCGCGGGTCGCCGGCGCCGGACGACCACCATTTCCGCCCGTTGATGACGTATTCGTCCCCGTCGCGGACGATGGAAGCGCGAATGTTCGTCGCATCGCTTGACGCGACGTCCGGTTCGGTCATCGAAAAGCAGGAGCGAATTTCTCCGTTCAAGAGCGGGATGAGCCATTTCCGCTTTTGTTCTTCTGTTCCATAGCGGACGAGTACTTCCATGTTGCCGGTATCCGGCGCATTGCAGTTGAACACTTCCGGAGCGATGAGCGAACGGCCCATAATTTCGCAAAGCGGCGCGTATTCGACGTTCGTTAAGCCGGCTCCGTATTCGCTGTCCGGCAAAAACAAGTTCCAGAGCCCTTCTTTTTTCGCTTTTTCCTTCAGCTCTTCGATGATGGGCGGCACCCCTGACCATCTTGACTCTTGGGCGTTCAGCTGCTCCTCATACACCCTTTCGTTCGGATAAATGTACTCTTCCATGAAAGCGCTTAATTTTTTGATCAACTCTTGGACTTTCGGCGAATAGGAAAAGTCCATGTCATCCCCTCCTTGTATACTAACCGGTTAGTATGTTCCCTTTATTTCTACTATACCTCGACCAGAAGAAATATTCAATATTTTTTGATAAATATATCTCACATTCAAAAAAAGAGAGGACGAATCCGCCCCCCATGTCACTGTCTGATATAGCGTTTGTACAATGCTTGCGTGCCGCTGTTTTCCTCACCGGCTTGCGCCAGCTCCTCATACATTTGTTTGGCGAGCGCCAGCCCTGGCAGCGGCAAGTTCATGCGCTCTGCTTCTTCAAGCGCAATTTTCATATCTTTAATGAAATGCTTGATGTAAAACCCCGGAGCAAAATCGCCTGACAACATGCGCGGCGCCAAGTTGCTCAGCGACCAGCTGCCCGCCGCCCCTTTGGCGATGCTTTCCAACACTTTGAATGGATCAAGACCAGCCCGCTTCGCATACGCCATGGCCTCGCAAACGCCGATCATATTGGTGGCGATGGCAATTTGGTTGCACATTTTCGTATGCTGGCCGGCTCCAGCTCCTCCTTGCCGCACGATGTTCGTGCCAAGCCGCTCGAGAATCGGCTTGCACGCCAAAAAGACGTCCTCATCACCGCCGACCATAATCGTCAACGTTCCTTCGCGCGCACCGATGTCACCGCCGGACACCGGGGCGTCCAACGCGTGAATCCCTTTTTGCTTGGCTGCTTCATAAATGGACTTTGCAAGCGTCGGCGTTGACGTCGTCATATCGATGACATACGTTCCCGGCCGCGCATTCTCCAAAATGCCGCCTTCGCCGAAATACACTTGCTCGACATCGTGAGGATAGCCGACCATCGTGATGACGACATCCGCCTCCCGCGCCAAATCAGCGACCGTTTCCTTCCAAACCGCCCCTTCCTGAAGCAAGTCTTCCGCCTTTTCTTTTGTGCGTGTATAGACGAGAAGCGGATAGCCCGCCTTCAGCAAATGGCGCGCCATGCTTTTTCCCATGACGCCAAGGCCGATAAACCCGATCGTTTTCAACGCTGTCCTCTCCCTTCTTGTCCGTTTGGCCGCAAGCGCCCAGCGATCTGCCCACCACCTGCGCTTCGCTTAGCAGCGGAGGCTTCTTTCGAAAATCGTTAAATCGCTTTGACCATGCCGCCGTCGACGATCAACGCTTGTCCGGTGACGTACGAGTTCGCTTCGGACAATAGAAAGACGACGACGTTCGCAAATTCTTCCGGCGTCCCGTAGCGGCCGAGCGGAATGGCGCTTTTCATGCGCGCTTCCATTTCCTCTTTTGTAATGCCAAGCTTTTCGGCGTTCACCTTATCTAAAAAGGCGACGCGTTCTGTCGCAATCCGCCCGGGAGCGACGGTGTTGATCAAAATGTTGTCCCGCGCGAATTCCGTCGCCAACGTTTTCGTCAGCCCGACAATCCCGGTGCGAAACGTGTTCGACAAAATCAAGCCCGGAATCGGTTCTTTGATCGATGACGAAGCGATGTTGACAATTTTGCCGCCGTTTTTCTTTAAATATGGCAGCGCTTCACGAATCAGCCGAATGTAGCTCAATAAATTGAGCTCAAACGCATATTGCCAGTCTTCGTCGCTCACCGTTTCAAACGTTCCCGCCGGAGGGCCGCCGGCGTTGTTGACGAGCAAATCGATCGTCCCAAACGTTTCGACCGTTTTGGCGACCAGCTGGCGGATGTCTTCCGCCTTCGTCACATCTGCACGCGTGTAGGCGACGCGTCCCTTATGCAGCCCATTCAACTCCTCGGCTGCTTCCTGCAGCTTTTCTTCGTTCCGGCTCGTGATCATCACGTTTGCTCCTTCGAGCACAAGCGCCCGGGCGACCGCTTTGCCGAGCCCTTGGCTTGAGGCGGCGACCAGCGCCGTTTTTCCGGCTAATCCGTACTCCATTGCCATCCCCCCCGAAAAATAGTCATATCAAGTAAACAATATTCGCGTTTGTTCGCCGTTTTCCTTCTTTTTTCGTTCACGAAAAAAGCGATCCGCTGGGCGAATCACTTTTTTCCTTCCATGAGAGAGCGAAACCGCTTCATTCCTTCCTCGACAGCAAGGGAGTCGACGTGAAACGGGTCGGGGTTGGCCGCCCGCATCGGATCGGCGTCAATCCGTACACCGATTGCCTTGGCGCCGTCGGCAGTTGCATCGTTGATGATGCTTTCGCGGGCGCCGTCACGGTGAAAGGAATGTGGATGGTCGTTTCGTCCGCGTTCCGGCATCAATGGTTCCCTCCTTTTTGCTTGTAGTGTACCACCGCATCGCGCAATCATGCCTTTTCGGTTCCGAATTGCGCTTTCCTTCAAAAACAGGTGACTGCACTTTTCTTTTTGTTCTTTTCCAAAAAAGGGGCTGACCCAAAAGGCTGTCTGTCTTCAGTATAGACACAAAATATAGTGCGGAAGAAGCGGTCGGTGTATATATAGAAACGAAAGAGGGTGTCCCGATCCTTTTGGGACACCCCCGTTCCTGCCTTGGTTAGCTTTCCAACAATAAGTCTTCCGGATTTTCGATCAAGTCTTTCACCGTTTTCAAGAACCCGACGGCCTCTTTGCCATCGATAATGCGATGGTCGTACGACAAAGCAACGTACATCATCGGCCGGTTTTCGATCCGCTCTTCGTCGATGGCGACCGGGCGCAGTTTGATCGAATGCATCCCTAAAATGCCGACTTGCGGGCCGTTGAGAAGCGGAGTCGACAGAAGCGAACCGAACACACCGCCGTTTGTGATCGTAAACGTGCCGCCTTGCAAATCGGCAAGCGACAGCTTATTGCTGCGTGCTTTCGCCGCCAATTCGGCAATGTCGCGCTCAATTTCGGCGAAGTTTTTCCGGTCGCAGTCGCGCACAACCGGAACGACAAGCCCTTCATCCGTCGATACGGCAACGCCGATATCGTAATATTTTTTCAGCAAAATCTCATCGCCTTGGATCTCCGCGTTGACGTACGGATATTTTTTCAGCGCCGCGACAGCCGCTTTGACGAAAAACGACATAAAGCCAAGGCGGACGTCATGCTCTTCGAAAAATTTATCTTTTTTCCGCTTGCGCAAATCGATGACCGCCGACATGTCAATTTCGTTAAATGTCGTCAACATCGCGGTCGTTTGCGTCACTTCCAGCAGCCGTTTGGCGATCGTTTGCCGACGGCGCGACATTTTTTCGCGGATGACCGGCTTGCCGGCCTCAGCGGTTGGAACGGCGGCCGGCGTCGACGTCGGCGCGGCTTGCGGCGCCGGCTGCGGAGCGGCGGCCGGCTGGGCGGCAAACGAGGCGACGTCTTGTTTGCGCACGCGTCCAAGCGGATCAACGGTCGGCACTTGCGTCAAGTCGATCCCTTTTTCACGCGCCATTTTCCGAGCAGCCGGCGAAGCAATCGGTCGTTGGCCTGGCGCTTGGGCAACCGCAACCGGCTGCGGCGCTGGCTGCTCAGCACGGTCGACCGGCACAGCCGGTTTTGGTTCCTCGGCCAGCTGCGGCGCCTTCTCTGGTGCAGGCGGTGCCGACGCCGCTCCTTCTCCGATAATGGCGATCGCTTGACCGACCGCAACCGTATCGCCTTCATTGGCAAGCAGCTGTTGCAAAACGCCCGACTCTTCCGCCATAATTTCCACGTTCACTTTATCCGTTTCCAGCTCGCAAATCGATTCTCCTTTTTCCACGTAGTCGCCCGGTTTTTTCAGCCATTGGGCGATCGTTCCCTCCGTGATGGATTCTGCTAACTCTGGGACTTTGATCTCAGCCACGTTGATGCCCTCCTCAAATGTTCCGTAGTCATCATTCATGCTTCGTCAATGCACAGCGGATGATGCGCTCCTGCTCTTTTCGGTGGACGACCGGATCACCTTCCGCCGGGCTCGCCCGCCGGCGCCGCCCGATATAGCTGACATCGACACCGTCTGGGGCAACGGCACGCAGGTGCGGCTCCATATACGTCCACGCGCCCATGTTTTTCGGTTCTTCCTGCACCCAGACGAGCTCTTTGACGTTCGGATAGCGGGCGATGATGTCTCTCACTGCTTCTTCCGGGAATGGGTACAGCTCTTCAATGCGCACGACGTGCAGCCAATCGAGCCCTTCGGTTTTGCCGATCTGTTCGGCTAAATCGATCATCAATTTGCCGGTGCCAAACACGATGCGTTCCACTTTGCCGGCGTCAGCGCCCAATCCCGGCTGTTCCAGCACCGGCGAGAACGCACCGTCAACGAACGCTTCCGCATCCGATGCCGCCAGCGGATGGCGGAGCAAACTTTTCGGCGTCATAATGATGAGCGGGCGAACTTCTTCCCTTGTCAACAGCGCCGCCTGCCGCCGCAAAATATGGAAATATTGCGCGGCCGTCGATAAGTTGGCGACCGTCCAGTTGTTTTCCGCCGCCAGCTGCAAAAAGCGCTCGACGCGGCCGCTTGAATGTTCCGGGCCCTGCCCTTCGTAGCCGTGCGGCAAGAGCATGACAAGCCCAGATTTTTGCCCCCATTTCGCCCGGCCGGATGAAATGAATTGATCAAACATCACTTGCGCCATGTTGGCGAAGTCGCCAAATTGCGCTTCCCACAGCACGAGCGTCTCCGGCGCGTACACGTTGTAGCCGTATTCATAGCCGAGCACGGCTGCTTCCGTCAGCGGGCTGTTGTACACGACAAATGACGCTTTGGCGCCGCTGATATGGTGAAGCGGCACATACTCTTTGCCGGTTTTGACGTCATGCAGCACTAAATGGCGCTGTGCGAACGTGCCGCGCTGCGAATCTTGACCAGTCAGACGGATCGGCACCCCGTCTTGCAAAATCGTGGCGAACGCCAAAATTTCCGCGTGCGCCCAATCGACTTTGCCGTTTTGCGCAAACACGCCGCTTCGCCGTTTTAAAATGCGCTCAAGCTTGTTAAAGACGTTGAATCCGTCCGGAAACTGCAACAATTCTTCGTTCACACGATGGAGCACGTCTTTCGCCACGCTTGTTTTCACTTCCGGTAGCCGATCGACGACCGGTTTGGGCGGATCCATGATGAAATCAAGCTCGTCTTCGTTTTTCGGCACCCGCTCGTAGGCGATTTTCAGCCGTTCCGCCACCTCTTGCTCCATTTCGTCGACTTCCCGCTCGGTGATGATCCCTTTTTCCATCAATTTTTGCTCATACAGCTTGCGCACAGTCGGATGTTGGTTGATGATCGCGTACATCGTCGGATTCGTCGCCATCGGTTCATCCATTTCATTATGACCGAAACGGCGGTAACCGATTAGGTCAATGACAAAGTCTTTTTTAAACCGCTGGCGGTAGGCAAACGCCAAGCATGCGGCCGCCAAACAAGCCTCCGGGTCGTCGGCATTGACGTGCACAATCGGCACCTCAAACCCTTTCGCCATATCGGAAGCATACGTCGTCGAGCGTGAATCGTAGCTTTCCGTCGTAAAGCCGATCATGTTATTGGCGATGATATGGATCGTCCCGCCGGTCGTATAGCCGCGCAGCTGGCTTAAGTTGAACGTCTCGGCGACAATGCCTTGCCCCGGGAAAGCGGCGTCGCCATGAATTAAAATGGCAAAAGAAGCATCTGTCTTTTGTTCCGGCACGCCCGGTTTTGTCCGATCTTCTTGCGCGGCGCGCGTGTAGCCAAGCACAACCGGGTTGACCACTTCAAGGTGGCTCGGGTTGTTGGCGAGCGTAATCCGCATCGTATGCGCGCTTTTATTGCGAAGGCGGCGCGCCGCCCCCAAATGGTATTTCACGTCGCCCGTCCAGCCGTAGGTGATGGCCACCGCTCCTTCAGATGGAATAAAGTTTTTGCTCTCTGCATGCTGAAACTCGGCAAAAATCATTTCGTACGGCTTGCCGAGCACGTGAGCCAGCACATTCAGCCGGCCGCGGTGCGCCATGCCGATGTTGACGGCATCGATTTCATGTTCGATCGCCTGCCTGACAAGCTCATCCAAAAGCGGCACCATGGCGTCAAGCCCCTCAATCGAAAACCGCTTTTGCCCGACGTACGTCCGATGGATGAATTTTTCAAACCCTTCGACTTCCGTCAAGCGGCGCAACAAGGCGACCCGCTCTTTGTTCGCCAGGCTCGGATAGTACGCTCCGGACTCAATTTGCTGGATGAGCCAGTTCCTTTCTTCTAGATTATGTACTTGCGAGAATTCAAACGCGATTTTATCGGTATAAACTTTACGCAAGTGCAAGATGGCATCCCAGCCGTTTTGAACATGGGCCGGAGCATGCGGGCAAAGGAACGCAACTGGAATGCGCTTTAAGTCCTCTTCCGTCAAATCGTACTCGTCAAGCTCGAGACGGCGCAGCTTTTTCTCTTCTTTGACGAGCGGATTCGTGTCGGCGGCCAGATGGCCATAATGGCGAATGCTGTCCGCCAGCTTGACAGCGGCGACAAGCTTGCTGAAGGCGTTCGGCGTTTCCGGCAGCCGAAATGTTTGGTGTGTTTGTGCCACACCGCCGTCTGCCGGTGAAACCGGCTCTTCGACAACCGGCGTCCCCCACTGTTCGAATAATCGTTTCAGTTCCGGGTCGACACTGTCCGGGTCATCGAGATACTGTTCATACATGTCGATGACATAACCGAGGTTCGGCCCGTAAAACTGGCTCCACGGTTGAGCGTAGTTTGTCTGTTTTGCCATCGTGAAAAAACCTCCAACTAGTTTTCGTTTCCCTCGAGTTGACAGCTTGTTTCCTCGCAATAGACAACTGTCTGCTTAGCTGCCATTATGCCCGAACGGACAACAAAATAACGGTATAAACGTTTTCACTATTTATTTTAGCACTATCGCTCACTAAAATCGACGAAGAAACTGAAAAAATTTCACTTATTATCACTGTACGAATACACTCGGCTGGAGGCGATAAAAAGAACACCCCGCTGCCATCAGGGCGTCCTCTGCCTTTTATGAAATTTTGAACTTCTCCACCAGTTGTTTCAACTGCCGGCTCATCTCACTTAACGTTTCCGCCGATTCGGTCACCGTTGCCAGCGCCTGCAGCTGGTCATCAGCGGAAGCGGCCACTTCTTCCGCCGCTGCCGCCGACTGTTGAGCGATGGCGGCGATGTTTTGCATGGCGCCGATCACATCATCCTTGCCGCTGTTCATTCGCTTCGCCTCTTCCATGATGTTCGCGAGCGCGTCGGTCAACTGCTCCATCATGCCCGTAATTTTCACGAACGAATCGCCGGTCGTGTGCACCGCTTTCCGTTGCTCGTTGTAAGCGTCTTTCGAGCGGCCGACCGCCTCGATCGCCAGTCCGGCCTGCTGCTGAATCGCAGCGATCGTTGCGCGGATCATTTCCGTCGCTTTCGCCGATTGTTCCGCCAGCTTCCGCACTTCGTCCGCGACAACGGCGAACCCTTTGCCGTGCTCGCCGGCGCGCGCCGCCTCAATGCTGGCGTTTAACGCGAGCAAGTTCGTCTGCCCGGAAATGGCGGTAATCGTTTGAATGACGTCATCGATTTCCCCCATTTTTCTCACAAGGTCGCTAATGACGTTTTCAACGGCGGACAGCTCGTTGTTCGCCTCTTCGGATTTTTGCTGCAGAACATTTAAATGCTCCAAGCCATCGTAGCTCGCCGTTTTCGTTTCATTTGACAACGATTCCATCGAAGCGGTCGCTCCTGTGACCGCTTCGATTTGCTGCGACAGCGCTGTTGTCCGCTCATTGATCGTATCGAGGCTGCCTGCTTGATCGGTTGTTCCTTTGGCGATTTCGCCAATCGCTTTCGCCACTTGTTCGCTTGTCGCCATCGTTTCCTCTGAGACGGCGCTTAAATGATCAGCCGAGGCGGCCAGCTCGTTGACCGATCGGTTCACTTCGCCGATCAGTGCGCGCATATGATCGATCATCTCGTTAAAATGGCGGGCGAGGCGGCCGATTTCATCTTTGCTGGCGGTGCGCACTTGCACGGTCAAATCACCGCCCGCCGCCTTTTCGACTTGCTCTTGCAGCGCCACAATCGGCTTGGTGATCGAGCGCGCTAAGAAATAAACGACGACCAAAGCGATGATGAACGCAATCACCGTAATGACAAGCATGGTTGCTCCGAGCGAGCGGCTCATCGCCGATAAGTCTTTTTCTTTATAGACGGCGCCGACTTTCCAGCCGAGCTCTGGAATCGTAGTGAAGTAAATCACCCGCCGTTCGCCGTCTTGCTCATATTCGTGCATTCCTTTTTCATGCTCGAGCATGTAGCGGACTGTCGCATTGTTCGCCATATTTTTCCCTTTATCTTCCGGATGAACAACCGCCGTTCCCTTCGTGTCAAACAGCACCGGATAGCCGTGATAGCCGACGTCGCTCGCATTGACGATTCTTGTCACCGCATCGAGCGTCATATCGATGCCGATGACCGCCGCAATGCGGCCGTTTTCGCTCACCGCTTTGGCCAACGTCACAACGTGCTTGCCGGTAATCGCATCGACGTACGGTTCGGTCCACACCACTTCATCCGGACGCTTCATCGCTTCTTTATACCACGGGCGGCTCGTCGGATCGTATCCATCCGGGAGCTCTGTCATCGGCGATATGTACATTTTCTTCTGCTCCGTGCCAATATAGATGAATTGCACATTCTCATGCAGGCGCAAAAACGTGCGGAACTGTTTCTCAAGCTGCAGCCACATTTTTTCATCTTGAACCATTTGCAAAGCCAACGGCGATTCACTGAATTGCACTAAGCTATTCTCCTCACTTTGAAAACTGTCGCGAATATCGCCAAGCAGTCCGTCAAGCGCCGTCTGCGCCCGCTGTTTCACGTCAGCATCCACCATCTTCCGCATTTGCACAACCCCAACGAGTTGTGTCGCTGCCAATGAAATCACTAACAATAAAGCCATCAAGACGATCAATTTACTGCGCAATGTCCGGAACACTCTCTATTTCTCCCCTCTGTTTCCTCTTTTTGTCGAACCACGTCCATTATAAAAGGACAATCGTCCTGCGTCTATAGGATGGGCTTCTTATTCATACATAGAGAGCCGCGCCTGTGGGACATTAAACGTAGGCAGGTGAACCACAATGGGCGCGATTGAACATGAGGGCTATATATTTGAGATCGAATACAGCGTCTTGCTGCAAAAAGGGGCGCTGCACGTTTATCGCGACGGTGAATTGATTGAGGAAATTGAGTTTGCATTTTGCGGCGAAAAGCCCGATGAACAGCAAATTGAAGCGCTTGTGAGCGAGTATGTCGAGCAAAAAACCTCCGGCCGCTGTTAGTTGTCGGGGGTTTTTCTTTCCATTTTTTCGCGTTTTCCGTTATGATGAAGGTAAAAAAGCAAGGAGGATCGGCATGTACGATAAACGTTTATACGTCTTTGACGGCAACACCCCGCGCGAAGCGGTCATCCGCAACTATACGACAGACGACTTCGCTGATCTCATCCGCGTGCAGCAAGAAAGTTTTCCGCCCCCGTTTCCATCGGAGTTATGGTGGAACGAACAACAGCTTCACAACCATGTCACCTTGTTTCCCGAAGGAGCGCTTTGCGTCGAAGTCGACGGGCGCATCGTCGGATCGATGACCGGCTTGATCGTTGATTTTGATCCAGCCCATGCCGATCATACATGGGAAGAGATCACCGACGGCGGCTACATCCGCAACCACCGCCCGGATGGCAACACGCTGTATGTCGTCGACATTTGCGTCTCGCCGCCATACCGGAAGCTCGGCCTCGGCAAGTGGCTCATGCAGTCGATGTATGAAGTCGTCGTCCATCTCGGCCTTGACCGGCTGCTCGGCGGCGGGCGGATGCCTGGCTACCATCGACATGCGGCTGAACTATCGCCGGAAGCCTACATCGACAAAGTCGTCGCCGGCGAGCTGAACGATCCGGTCATTACATTTTTGCTCCGTTGCGGGCGAACGCCGCTTGCGATTGTCCGTAATTATTTAGAAGACGAAGAATCGCTCAACCATGCCGTGTTAATGGAATGGCGCAATCCGTTCAAGCAAAAACAAGGACACAATTGACAGAAACGAAAAAAAGGAATCACCAGCATCGGCGGCGAACTAAGAAAAGGAGAACGACCGACGGAAAGGAATGGCGGCCGATGAAATCGATTTTGTATAGTGATCCGCTTGCTCCTTTGCTTATTCGCAATGAATTGTTTTCCCTGCTGCCAGCGCACATTTCCCGTTTGACCGTCGTTTGCATCGGCAGCAACCGCATCAACGGCGACAGCTTAGGGCCGTTCGTCGGCACGCTGCTGGAAAACGCTTATCCGGATCATTTGACCGTCATCGGTACACTTAGGAAGCCTGTCGATGCAACGAACATTCATCGTGTTTCCGAGCGGCTGCAACACGAGCGCGGAGCGTATGTGGTGGCAATCGACAGCATCGTCGGCCCGCAGCCGTTTGTCCATACGATCGCCATCCGCCCTGGCGCCCTTTCCCCTGGCACGGCGCTCGGCAAATCGCTGCCACCGGTCGGAGACATCAGCGTCATGGGAGTCATGATGGAGGACACGGCCGATGTAAGCGCGCTTCCGTATACGAATTTGCACATTGTTTACCAAAAGGCGAAAGTTATCGCTATCGGCCTTTCGCTTACGGTCCGGCAGCGGTATGGCTATGAATCGTCGACGCCGCTGTTGGCATAACGCAAAACGAAAAAAGCGCGGCGAACGTAAACGTCGCCACGCTTTCATTCAGGCAAGTGAAAATGTTCGTTTGACAAACGACACGACTTCCTCAGCCGTGCCGAGCGACAACACCGTCTCTTTGATGCGAGCCGCCTCTTCTTTCGCCAATTGTTTCAACTGAGCGCGCGCCGGCAAAATCGAGGTGGCGCTCATGCTGAACTCATCAAGGCCAAGGGCAAGCAAAATCGGAATCGCGATCGGGTCGCCGGCCATTTCCCCGCACATCCCGACCCATTTTCCTTCGCGATGGGCGGCATCGATCACGTGGCTGATGAGCCGCAAAATCGCCGGGTTGTACGGCTGGTACAAATACGCAACCCGCTCATTCATCCGATCGGCCGCCATCGTATATTGGATCAGGTCGTTCGTTCCAATGCTGAAGAAATCCACTTCTTTCGCAAACTGGTCCGCCATGACGGCAGCTGCCGGGATTTCCACCATCATGCCGACTTCAATTCCATCCGCAACGGCAACCCCTTGGCGGAGGAGCGCCTCTTTTTCTTCAAGCAAAATGGCTTTCGCTTGGCGGAATTCATCGAGCGTCGCAATCATCGGGAACATGATTTTCAAATTGCCGTACACACTCGCCCGCAACAAGGCGCGCAGTTGCGTCCGAAACATGTCTTGCATCTCAAGGCAAAGGCGGATCGCCCGGAACCCTAAGAACGGATTCATTTCTTTCGGCAGCTGCAAATACGGCAGCTCTTTGTCGCCGCCAATGTCAAGCGTCCGCACAACGACCGGCTTGCCATTCATTTGTTCCAGCACCGTTTTGTAAGCCACAAACTGTTCGTCTTCCGTCGGCAGTTCCGAGCGTCCCATGTATAGAAATTCTGTGCGATACAATCCGATTCCTTCCGCTCCGTTCGCCAACGCTCCTTTCACATCGTCTGGCGTGCCGATGTTGGCAGCCAGCTCGACATGAATGCCGTCAGCCGTCACGGTCGCCTCGTGAACGAGTTTCGCCCATTCTGCCTTTTGCGCCTCGTAGCGGGCCCGTTTTTGTTCATATTGGGCGAGCAACTCCGGCGATGGATTGATGATTACTTGGCCGTCGAGCCCATCGACAATGACGATGTCGCCGTTTTTTACTTCCGCCGTCACCGTCTTCGTGCCGACGACGGCAGGGATTTCGAGCGAACGGGCCATAATTGCTGAATGCGACGTCCGCCCGCCGATGTCGGTGGCAAATCCTTTCACATATTGGCGGTTCAGCTGCGCCGTATCGGATGGCGTCAAGTCTTCCGCGATGATCACGACTTCCTCAGAAATGAGGCTCGGGTTCGAGATTGTGACGCCAAGCAGATGGGCGAGGACGCGCTTTGTCACATCGCGGATGTCAGCGGCCCGTTCTTTCATATATTCATTGTCCATCGCCTCGAACATCGAGATGAAAAACAAGGCGGTTTCATCGAGAGCGTACTCGGCATTGACGCGCTCCGTTTGGATTTTTTCTTTAATCGGGTTCAACAATTCTGGGTCGTCAAGCACAAGCAAGTGGGCGGCAAAAATGGCAGCTTTGTCTTCGCCAAGCTTTTCCAAGGCATGCTGTTTGATGGCTTCCAGCTCTTCTTTCGCTTTCGCCACCGCCGCCTCAAGCCGCGCTACTTCCGCTTCAACATCGGCAACAGCCCGTTTTTCGGCTGCCAAATCAGGGGTTTCTAAGCGGTATGCCTTCGCGATGGCAATACCGCTCGATGCAGCAATCCCATGGATCGTTTTTTCGCGGATTGCGTTTCCCATTATTCTGCAAGACCTTCTTTCGCCAACGTATCCGTTAACGCCGCCATTGCTTCCGCCGCATCGGCCCCTTCTGCCGTGATTTTGATCGTTGCCCCTTTCGGAATGCCTAACGACATGACGCCCATGATCGATTTTAAGTTCACTGTTTTGCCGTTGTACTCAAGCTGGATTTCGCTGTTGAATTTGCTCGCCGTTTGCACCAAAATCGTCGCCGGACGAGCGTGGATGCCGGAATCCGAAACGACTTTAAACGTTTTTTCTGCCATGTTCATCATTCCCCTTTTCTTCAATTTTTTCTTTGCCATCATATCAAATGCAGGGGCGGGATGGCAACGGAAAATGCTTGTCCCCGCCCCGCGGCGAATAAGCAGCTTAGCGGATCGTCACAACAGCGTCTTCTCCTCGAGCAACTGAGCCTTGCTTGTTGACGTGAACCGTTTCGCCAGCTTGGAGATTCGTGAAAATCACCGGTGTGACGATCGATGGGGCGTTCTGTTTGACATAATCAAGGTCGACGCGCAAAATCGGCTGTCCTTTTTTCACTTCGTCGCCTTCCTTCACAAGCGCTTCAAACCCTTGGCCGTTCAGCTTCACCGTATCGATGCCGACGTGGATCAAAATTTCATGCCCGCCGGCCGACTGAATGCCAATGGCGTGCTTCGTCGGAAAGACGTTGATGATCTTCCCATCAACCGGAGAGACGACCGTGCCGTCCGTCGGCATGACTGCGAACCCATCGCCCATCATTTTTTGCGAAAACACTTGGTCCGGCACTTCAGCGAGCGGAACGATTTCTCCGGACATCGGCGAAGCGATCGTTTCGGACTCCGCGGCTTCCGAAGCCACTGTTTTCGGCTTTTCTTCTTCCGCCGCACGGGCCGGCGCTTTTCCTTGCATGATGTCTTGAATTTGCCCTTTTAACATATCCGATTTCGGACCGAAAATCGCTTGCACGTTGTTGCCGACTTCCAGCACCCCGGCAGCGCCAAGCGCCTTCAGGCGGTCTTTATCGACTTGGCCAATGTCATGGACCGACACGCGCAAACGTGTAATGCAGGCGTCCAAATGTTCGATGTTTTCCTTTCCGCCAAGAGCAGCGAGCACTTCATACGGCAGGTCGCCAGCAGCGGCCGCCTCGGCTTTCGGTGCTTCCTCGACCGTTTTTTCCCGGCCCGGCGTCGCCAAATCCCATTTGCGGATCGCAAAGCGGAACCCGAAATAATAAATCACGGCAAACACCAAGCCGACCGGAATGACGAGCCACCATGCCGTCCGGTTTGGCAGAACGCCAAACAGCAAGAAGTCAATGACCCCGCCGGAGAACGTCATCCCGATTTTGACGTTCAACAAGTGCATGATCATAAACGACAAGCCGGCAAAAACGCAGTGAATGGCAAACAGCACCGGAGCGACAAACAAGAACGAAAATTCGATCGGTTCGGTAATCCCAGTCAAAAACGATGTCAACGCAGCCGATCCCATAATGCCGGCCACAACTTTTTTGTTTTCTGGCCGCGCTTCATGGTAGATGGCAAGCGCCGCTGCCGGAAGGCCGAACATCATAAACGGAAACTTCCCGGTCATGAACGTGCCGGCCGTCAGTTCCACGCCGTCTTTCAGCTGCTCGAAAAAGATTTTTTGGTCGCCATGGACCACTTGCCCGGCTTTATTGACGTATTCGCCAAATTCAAACCAAAACGGTGCATAGAAAATGTGATGCAAGCCAAACGGAATCAACGCCCGTTCGATGACGCCGAAAATAAAGGCGGCCAACGGTTTGTTCGCATCGATCATATTGTGCGAAAACGCATTGAGCCCGTGCTGAATCGGCGGCCAGATGAATGTCATGATAATGCCAAGCACGACCGCAGACGCCGCCGTCACGATCGGCACGAACCGCTTGCCGGCAAAAAAGCCGAGATATTGAGGCAGTTCAATATTGAAGTATTTGTTGTACATGTAGGCGGCCAAAATCCCGACGATAATCCCGCCAAAGACGCCGGTTTGCAACGTCGGGATGCCGAGAATGTTGGCATACGACGGGTCAGCGCCGACCATATCGGCCGTTACACCTAAGATGACGCTCATCGTCACGTTCATAATCAAGTAGCCGATGATCGCCGCCAAGCCTGCGACTCCGTCCCCGCCGGCAAGGCCGATCGCTACGCCGACCGCAAACAAGAGCGACAAGTTGGAGAAGACGATGCCGCCTGCTTGCTCCATCACGTTGGAGACGAGCACGACCCAATCGGCTTTTAATGCGGGAATTTTATCCGTGAGCGCCGGGTTTTTCAACGCATTGCCAAACGCCAGCAAAATCCCGGCCGCCGGCAAAATCGCCACCGGCAACATGAGCGCTTTCCCGACTTTTTGCAGCGTGCCAAACGCTCGCTTCATCTTCATAACCTCCTTTAGGTTCCTTTTCTTAAGTTTTGCAGCAAACAGCCGATTCATGTATCGAAAATGGAGCGGACGCTTCCGAGGGGCATCGGCGCAATAAAAAAGGCATGACTAAAGAGAGGCAAAAAGAACGCTTACAACAGCGCGCATACATTCGCAGCTGTTGCCGCCTTATTTGCCCTCTTTACTCATGCCTGATCGAGTCAGTAACACGTAAAGCGAGACAACCTATGCAGTTGTATTGTTCTTTTTCTCCGCCAGCCGTTGCAAATGCAACGTCAAATAGACCGCCTCGGCATCGTCCGCCGGCAGATGAAGCGTTTGCTGCATGACCTTAACCAACTTCCATGCTAGATTATAGCACAATGGATACGCTTCCTTCAAGATTTTCGACAAATTTTTTGGTTCTTCGACTTTTTCACCTTTTTTCATCCGCTCAATCGCATAGCGCAAATGGCGGACGAAACGCAAATAATGAACGCTCTCGCGGTCGATGTCAACGCCAAGCTGTTGCTCGACGATCTTGACAAGGTCAGCAATGAGCTGGGAATATCGATTCGCTTCCGACACGCTTTGTTTCGAAATCGCGCTATGAATATGAAGAGCAATAAAGCCTGTCTCCCCTTCAGGCAGGGAGACTCCGAGCTTTTGTTCAATCGTGCGGGCCACTTCATGGGCAATTTCATATTCCAACGGATACAAGTTTTTCGTCTCAGCCAAAAACGGGTTTTTGACGTCCAATCCTTGCTCAAGCCGCTTTAATGTAAAGGCGATATGGTCCGTCAGCGCCACATGGATGTGCTCGTCGAGCGGTGCGCCCACGCGTTGCTGAATATGTTGAACCACCTCGCTCATGAGGGCGATGAATTCTTCGCTCAATTCCGGAAGCAGCTTTTTGTATTGCTCTTGTTCGCGTTCGTTTTTGAGGACGAAACATTTTTCCACGGCACTTTCCGCAATTTCATCCCCCTTTTTTTTGCCGAAGCCGATCCCCTTGCCGAGCAGGACGACTTCGCCATACTGGGAGTGGAAAGCGATTAAAACGTTGTTATTGAGCGCCTTTTCCACACGGAACGACTGCTCCATCGGGCCCCCTCCTTTCCGTGCCGCCTGTCCGCCGTTCATCCACGTGACTAATTATAAATCGGAAAGCCGTCCTTCTCAATGAAAAAAAGATGGAGGTTTTTTGGATGGGAGGCTGTTCTTCTTTCCATACTATAGAGGGCGATGCCGTGAAGGGGGGATTCGCATGCCATACATTTCCATCAACAGCCGCGTCCGTCTCTATATTATGAAGAAAAAGGGAACGGAACACCGCTATTGTTCATCCATCCCCCTGGGATGGGGCATGTCGTTTTTTGCCGCCAAAAGCCGCTCGCCCGCGATTTTCGCCTCATTTTATACGACATGCGCGGCAACGGGCGAAGCAGTCCGTCGGATGGACCGATTACGGTGCCGCTGCTCGCCGATGACGTCTCGGTGTTGCTTCGCTCCCTCGGCATCGGGCGCGCGATCATTTGCGGCTACTCCAGCGGCGGGTCGGTCGCACTTGATTTCGCCCTTCGCTATCCACAGCATGTGAAGCAACTTATTTTGATTGGCGGATTTCCTGAAGTGTGTACCCCGCTGCTGTGGGGTGAGTTTTGGCTTGGCATTTCCGCCGCCAAACTCAGAGCCATCCCACTGCTCTCCTTGGCGCTCGCCCTCGGGCACGGAACAAACCAGCGCGAGCGGCGGCTGTTGAGGCGGTACGCCCAGATGGCCAACAAGCGGGATTTAGAGGCCGCGTATCGGGCTGGGCTCGTCTACCGCTGCACGGAGCAGCTCTCCTCCCTGCGCCTGCCGGTGCTGCTCATTTACGGAGCGCGCGACCGTTACATTCATTTCTATATCACCATATTTCGCCGCTATGTGCCGCATGCTGGCGTTGTGTTGATCGACCAGGCCCGCCATCAAATTCCGACCAAACATAGCGAGGAGATGAACCTCCCCCACTTACGCCTGTAGGCGTTGAAGTGGGGGTTTCTTGCCTTTTTCTTTCCGGGTGTTTCACGATACACCGGGTTTCCCGTGTATCTCGTGACCAAGCACGGAAACAC
>NZ_PIJF01000024.1:0-43013 GCF_002809985.1 Geobacillus sp. WSUCF-018B | reverse complement strand
GACACGCCTCAAAGAATAAGGATTGCTTGAAGCAGTCAAACTTCTTTGGAAGCCCCCACTTCAAATTTTCGCTAGAAAATTAAGTGGGGGTAGTTCACCGATGCACGTCGTACACCGAGCGTTTCGTCGCTTGTTTCAGCCATTCGTATTCAGTGCGGTCAAGCGGCGGGGCTGACGCAGCGGCGACGTTTTCCTCAAGCTGTTCAAGGCGGCTGGCGCCCGGGATGACGGCGGCAACGACCGGGTCATACAAGCAAAATTGCAGCGCGGTCGCGGTCAAGGACCGGCGTCCGGCCGTTTTTTCCTTCAGCTTCGGGATGAGCGCCTGCAGTTCTTCATACGAATAATCGAGGTAGCCGTGTTGTTTCACCGCGCTGCCCGCCTGCTCAAGCGGGCGGCTCGTGAGCAAGCCTTTTGCGACCGGGCCGCGGGCGATCACGCTGATGTTGTGTTCGCGAAGAGGCGGGAACCATTCTTCCGGGCGGCGATCAAGCAAGCTGTATTGCATCATGACGCTGACGATGTTCGAGCGCTTCACATATTCGCGAATGACGTTTGGGCGGATCGAGGAGATGCCGTACCAACGGATGACGCCTTCTTGCTTCAACTCTTCGAACGCTTCAATCGTCTCATCGATCGGGTCGTCGATCGTGCCGCCGTGGAGCTGGTATAAGTCAATGTAGTCCGTTTGCAGACGGCGCAGGCTCTCTTTGACCGCTTGTTTGATATAGGCTTTTGACGGATCCCAGTCCCAGCCGCTGCCATCCGGCCGCCAACGGTTGCCGACTTTTGTCGCGATAATGACTTGGCCGCGTTTTCCTTTCACCGCTTTGCCGACAAACTCCTCATTTAAGCCGCGGTCGTATAAATCGGCTGTATCCAAGTAGTTGATGCCGCGCTCCAACGCTTCATGGATGAGATAGATGGCATGGCGCTCATCCGTGCCGAGCGACATGCAGCCGAGGCCGATTTCGCTCACATACAAATCCGATGTGCCGATGCGGCGTTTGTTCATTTTTTGCGCCTCCTTTCGCGATCAATGACACGTCCATTGTACAACGGAAGCGAAAAAATGGCCAAACATGTAGTACAATGGAAAAGAATCGATCCAATTTGATAGGGGAGAATGAACATGGAGCTGTATGAAAAAACGATCCGCAAAGAGAAGCTGTTCAGCGGCTGCATTATTGAGTTGTATGTGGAGGAAGTGGAGCTGCCAAACGGGCAGAAAAGCCGGCGCGAGGTGATCAAGCACCCGGGCGCGGTGGCGGTGCTGCCGCTGTTGCCGGATGGGAAAATCGTTCTTGTCCGCCAGTATCGAAAAGCGCTCGAGCGCGCATTAGTCGAGATTCCGGCGGGCAAGCTAGAACATGGGGAAGAGCCGCTCGCTTCCGCACACCGCGAGCTGGAAGAGGAAACGGGCTACCGCGCCCAATCGATGCGCCATCTGATTTCTTTTTATACGTCCCCGGGGTTTGCCGATGAGCTCATTCATTTGTATGTCGCCGAGGGGCTGGAAAAAGCGGAGGACGGCGCCGATTTGGATGAAGATGAGTTTGTCGAGCTGTTGGAAGTGACATTGGAGGAGGCGCTTCATATGCTGGAACGACGCGAAATTTATGACGCCAAAACGGCGTACGCTTTGCAATATTTGCAGTTGCGCCGCGCGTTGGGGGAGCAAAATGCCTGATCAAACACACGCGGGCGGCCTCGGCCGTTATTACGCTGATTTACATATTCACATCGGCCGCACCGCCTCGGGCCGCCCGGTGAAAATTACCGGGGCGCGGACGTTGACGCTTGAGAACATCTTGCATGAGGCGGCTGAGGTGAAAGGGATCGACCTCGTCGGTGTTATTGACAGCCATGTGCCCGAAGTGCTGGACGAGCTCGAGCGGGCAATGGAGAAGCACGGTTGGCGCGAACATGAGGGGGGCGGCGTCAGCGCCGGAAAGGTGACGCTTTTGCTAGGCAGTGAAATCGAAGTATATGACGACCATTGCCATGGACCGATCCATGTGCTCGCCTTTTTGCCGACCGTTTCCGCCATGCGCGCGTTTTCTGTCTGGCTTGGGGAGCGGGTGAAAAACGTATCGCTCAGCACGCAGCGCCTTCACGCCTCAGGGCGCGAATTGCAACAGACAGTGAAAGAGCGAGGCGGCTGGTTCATCCCTGCGCATGCATTCACCCCGTTTAAAAGTTTGTACGGAAGAGGCGTCGAACGCAGCTTGACGGAGGTGTTCGACCCGGATCTCATTGATGCTGTAGAACTTGGGCTGAGCGCCGACACGGCGATGGCCGACCAGATCGCCGAATTGCATCGCTACCCGTACTTGACGAATTCCGATGCCCATTCGCTGCGGAAAATCGCCCGCGAATATGAAGAAGTGCGGCTTTCCTCCCCGACGTTTGCCGAGTTTGAAAAAGCGCTGCGCGGTGAAGACGGGCGCGTGATTGTCGCCAACTACGGTTTAAATCCGAAACTAGGAAAATATCACCAGACAGTGTGCGAGCGTTGCCTTGCGCCGGCTGCACCGGACGTCGACAGCTGTGCGGCATGCGGCCATCATCGGGTCGTGAAAGGTGTGTTTGACCGGCTGGAGGAGCTGAAAACGGCAGAACGCGGGCCGAAACGGCCGCCGTACATTTATCAAGTGCCGCTTGAATTCATCCCCGGCCTTGGTCCAAAAGCGTATGAAAAACTGCTTGGCCGTTTTGGCACGGAAATACGTGTTCTTCATGAGGCGTCGGAGGAAGAGATCGCGGAGACGGTCGGAGAAAAATTGGCCCAACTGATCGTCCTTGCCCGCAGCGGCGCGCTCTATATCGAGGCCGGGGGCGGTGGGAGATACGGAAAAGTGCGGGAAGCGTGATGGACAAAAGCGGGAGGAAGCGGAACGCTGAGCGCCATGGCCCCATCCAGCAAGGGAACGGCCATGGCGGTGTTCTTTTGGCAAAAAGCAGTCATACATCAGGCGGATGGACATACAATCTACTAAGAGACAAATAGGAGGACGAAGCACGATGAGAACCCATCCGCTGAAATCGGCCGCCGCTATTCATTTGCGCGACCACGCTTCACTATACGTATTTGTCATCGTCCTGTTTTTAATGGGCGTCATTTTTGGCGCCATTGTCGTCAACAGCCTCGGCTTCAGCCAAAAGCAAGATTTGTATTATTACTTGGCGCAATTTTTTGGACAAGTATCAAAAGACAACGTGGCAAGCGCCCACGACATGTTCCGTCAAAGCTACATGCATAACGTCAAATATATGGCCCTCATGTGGGTGCTCGGCATTTCCGTCATCGGACTGCCGGTCATTTTGGTTTTACTGTTTTTAAAAGGCATTGTCGTCGGCTTCACCGTCGGCTTTTTAGTCAATCAAATGGGCTGGAAAGGGTTTTTATTGTCATTTGTTTCGGTGATGCCGCAAAATTTGCTTGTCATTCCGCTCATGATCGTGATGGGCGTGATGTCGATATCGTTTTCCTTGCGGATGGTGCGCAATCAGTTTATGAAACGGCCGCACGAGCCAGTGTTCCCGATGGTGATGCGCTATGCCGCGGCGATGGCCGCGGCCGCCTTCGGGCTGCTTGTCTCTTCGGCGGTGGAAGCGTACCTTTCGCCGGTCTTGATGAAACAGGTGGTGAAATGGGTCGTTAATTTAATAATAATTATTATGTAGTAATCATTGTTGTTTTTTTGTGATAGTAATTATACTTTGAACCTTCCCGCGCACATTTGTTATAATGGGAGGTGAATAGCGAGGGAGGAATGAAAACATGGAAGATCGTGTGGAACGAATTAAGAAGCAGCTGCACTCAGCCGGCTATAAACTGACGCCGCAGCGGGAAGCGACAGTAAGAGTCCTGCTTGAACATGAAGAAGACCATTTAAGCGCGGAAGACGTCTACCTCCTCGTGAAAGAAAAATCCCCAGAGATCGGACTGGCGACCGTATATCGGACGCTCGAGCTGCTCACCGAGTTGAAAATTGTCGATAAAATCAACTTCGGGGACGGGGTGTCGCGCTATGATCTCCGCAAGGAAGGGGCGGCCCATTTTCATCACCATCTCGTTTGCCTCGAATGCGGATCGGTAGCGGAAATTCAAGAGGATTTGCTTGAAGACGTCGAAGCCATTGTCGAGCGGGAATGGAAATTTAAAATTAAAGACCACCGCTTGACGTTCCACGGCATTTGCCATCGCTGCCAGCAAAAACACGAAGAAGAAAAATAAAAAACCTTTTCCGGCGGGAAAGGGTTTTTGCGTATATACGTATAAATCAGGAACCAAACGGCATATCCTCATACTAGCAAACAGACAAGCTGCCGATGGGGAGGATGCCATGAAAACCGTTTGGCAAATGGTGAAAGTATTTCTTTTGTTTACGGGATGCACCATTTTATTTTATTATAGTCTTGTATGGTTTAACCGCGAATATGAATTTTATCACCGGTACGATGAGCCGAAAGGATCGGCGGTCAAAGTATCGGCGGCAGAGAGTGCGCCGCCCAGCTGGCTTGACCGGCTATTATTTTTTTATCGCGACGGGGAGTAGAGAGCGTTGGAACACGAATTGAGCGATTTCCTGCATTATTTGACGGTGGAGCGAAACTTGGCGCATAACACCATTATTTCATACGAGCGCGATTTGAAAAAGTATGCCCATTATTTGCGCCAAGTTGAGCAGCTCGGGGCGTGGGGCGAAGTCGAGCGGCTGCACATTCTTCATTTCTTGAAATTTTTGAGCGAACAAGGACAGTCGGCGCGGACGATTGCCCGTCATTTGGCGTCGATTCGCTCGTTCCATCAGTTTTTGCTGCGGGAGAAAATCGTTTCCCAAGATCCGACCGTCCATATCGAAACGCCGCAGTTTGAGCGGACGCTGCCGAAAGTGCTGTCGGTCGAGGAAGTGGAAGCGCTCTTGTCAGCGCCGCAGACGAATACGCCATTTGGCTTGCGCGACAAGGCGATGCTCGAGCTGTTGTATGCGACCGGCATGCGCGTCAGCGAACTCGTGCAGCTGAATTTGGCTGACGTGCACTTGACGATGGGGTTTGTCCGCTGCTATGGAAAAGGTCGAAAAGAGCGGATCGTGCCGATCGGGCGAATGGCGATCGAGGCGCTTATCCGCTACTTGGAGCACGGGCGTCCGCAGCTTGTCAATCCGCGCAAACGGGCAACCGAGGCGCTGTTTTTGAACCATTACGGGCAGCGCCTGACGCGGCAAGGGTTTTGGAAAATTTTGAAACGACTGGCCAAAGAGGCGGGAATTGAAAAAGAGCTAACCCCCCATACGCTCCGGCACTCGTTTGCGACTCATCTGCTTGAGAACGGGGCTGACTTGCGCGCCGTTCAGGAACTGCTTGGGCATGCTGACATTTCAACGACGCAAATGTATACGCACGTGACGAAAACGCGCCTAAAAGACGTGTATAAACAGTACCATCCGCGCGCCTAGCTGCGCCCATTGCTGTGGCTGGGCGTTTGCTTGTTTGTAAAGTTGTCAGACTTCTGACCAATTCACCGCCAGCGTGTTTTGCGCTCAAATTAGGAACAATAGGAAGAGACACCATCTTCATTGCAGGCAGGAGGAATGAACGTGAAAGCCAGATACCGGCGCGTGTTTTTAATTGTCATGGATTCGGTCGGCATCGGCGAGGCGCCTGATGCTGAAAAGTATAACGACAAAGGAGCGGATACGCTTGGGCATATCGCTGAATACCGCGGCGGCTTGCGCATGCCGAATATGGCGAAGCTCGGTTTAAGCCATATTCGTGAAATTAAGGGAGTGCCGAAAGTCGCGGAGCCGCTCGCGTATCACACCAAAATGAAAGAGGCGTCCGCCGGCAAAGATACGATGACCGGCCATTGGGAGCTGATGGGCCTTCGCATCGACAAGCCGTTCCGCGTCTTTCCTGACGGATTTCCGGACGAGCTGATCGCCGAACTGGAGCGGCGCACCGGTCGGAAGGTGATCGGCAACAAACCGGCAAGCGGAACGGCGATCATTGAAGAGCTCGGTGAAGAGCATATGAAAACAGGGGCGATCATCGTCTACACATCAGCTGATTCTGTCTTGCAAATCGCTGCCCACGAGGACGTCGTGCCGCTTGAGGAGCTGTACCGCATTTGTGAAATCGCCCGTGAGCTGACGCGCGATGAGCCATACATGGTTGGGCGCGTCATCGCCCGCCCGTTCATCGGGACGCCCGGCCGGTTTGAGCGGACGCCGAACCGGCATGACTATGCGCTCAAACCGTTCGGCCGCACGGTGATGAACGAACTGAAAGACGCGGGCTATGATGTGATCGCCATTGGAAAAATCGCCGATATTTACGACAATGAAGGGGTGACGCAATCGCTGCGGACTACCTCGAACATGGATGGCATGGATAAGCTCATCGGTACGCTCAGCATCGACTTTACCGGGCTCAGTTTTGTGAACCTCGTCGATTTTGATGCCAAATATGGCCACCGCCGCGACCCAAAAGGCTACGGCGACGCGCTTGAGGAGTTTGACGCCCGGCTTGCCGAGGTGCTGCCGCGGCTGAAAAACGATGACCTTCTGATCATTACGGCCGATCATGGCAACGATCCGGTGCACCATGGAACGGACCATACGCGCGAATATGTGCCGCTTCTGGTGTACAACCCGCGTTTTCAGGGCGGAAAGCCGCTCCCGGTCCGCGAAACGTTCGCCGATGTCGGGGCGACGATCGCCGATAATTTTCAAGTTCATATGCCGCCGCACGGAACGAGCTTTTTGGCCGACTTAAAGTAACAGAGGCCGCTCTGCTTTTTTGGCGGTGAAATGATGAGACAAGGGGGAAGAGATATGGATCGACACATGATTGAAAAAGCAGCTGATGTTTTGCGTCAGCGTATGCCGGCACCGCCCGCCATCGGCTTGATTCTCGGTTCGGGACTCGGCGTGCTCGCCGAGGAAATCGAGGAGGCGGTTCGCATTCCATACGAGGAGATTCCCGGATTTCCGGTGTCAACGGTCGAAGGGCACGCCGGCCGGCTCGTGTGCGGTCGGCTTGAAGGGGCGGCGGTCGTCGCGATGCAAGGGCGGTTTCATTATTACGAGGGATATTCGCTCCGCGAAGTGACGTTTCCGGTCCGGGTGATGAAGGCGCTCGGCGTCCGTCAATTGATCGTGACGAACGCCGCCGGCGGCGTGAACGAACAGTTCCGGCCGGGCGATTTGATGATCATTTCCGACCATATTAACTTGCTTGGCACAAACCCACTCATCGGACCGAACGATCCGGAGCTGGGCCCGCGCTTCCCTGATTTAACAGAAGCATACAGCCGGCGCTTGCGCCAGCTCGCCAAAGAAGCGGCGGCGAAGCTTGGCCTTCGCGTGCAAGAAGGTGTGTATGTCGCCAACACGGGGCCGTCATATGAAACGCCGGCGGAAATTCGCATGATTCGTACGCTGGGCGGCGATGCGGTCGGCATGTCGACCGTCCCGGAAGTGATCGTCGCCCGCCACGGCGGCATGGAGGTGCTTGGCATTTCATGCATTTCAAATATGGCGGCAGGAATGTCGGATGCTCCGCTTCATCATGATGAAGTGGTGGAAACGGCTGAGCGGGTGAAGACGGATTTTTTGCGGTTCATAAAAGCGATTGTCGCCGAAATGGCGAAATCAAACTGAAAAAGGTGATCGCGATGCGAATGGTCGATTTGATTGCAAAAAAGCGTGATGGAGAGGCGCTGACGAACGAGGAGATCGAATGGATCATCCGCGGCTACACCGGCGGGGCTATTCCGGATTACCAAATGAGCGCGTTGGCGATGGCGATTTACTTCCGCGGCATGACTGAAGAAGAAACAGCGGCGCTGACGATGGCGATGGTCCATTCTGGCGAGGTCATCGACTTATCAGGCATCCGCGGCGTGAAAGTCGATAAACACTCGACTGGCGGCGTCGGCGATACGACGACACTCGTGTTAGGCCCGCTCGTCGCCGCCGTCGGCGTGCCGGTAGCGAAAATGTCCGGGCGCGGCCTTGGCCATACAGGGGGCACGATCGACAAACTTGAGTCGGTGCCCGGGTTTCATGTCGAAATAAGCAAAGAGGAGTTCATTCGGCTCGTCAACGAAAACAAGATCGCCATTATCGGCCAAACAAGCGATTTGACGCCTGCTGACAAAAAGCTGTACGCGCTCCGCGATGTGACCGCGACGGTCAACAGCATCCCGCTCATTGCCTCATCGATCATGAGCAAAAAAATCGCTGCTGGCGCTGATGCCATCGTGCTCGACGTCAAAACGGGCGCGGGGGCGTTTATGAAAGAACTCGACGGGGCGCGCCAGCTCGCCCAGGCGATGGTCGACATCGGCAAGCGCGTCGGCCGCCGAACGTTGGCCATTATTTCTGATATGAGCCAGCCGCTCGGTTATGCCGTCGGCAACGCCCTGGAAGTGAAAGAGGCGATTGACACTCTGAAAGGAAACGGGCCGCGCGATTTGACTGAACTTTGTTTGACGCTCGGCAGCCATATGGTATGCCTGGCGGAACGGGCATCGACACTTGGGGAGGCGCGGCGCCTGCTTGAACGGGCGCTCCGCGACGGTTCTGCCATCGCAGCGTTCAAAACATTTTTAGCCGCGCAAGGTGGTGATCCGTCGGTGGTCGACAACCCGGACAACTTGCCGAAAGCGGCGTACACCTTCCCGGTTGCCGCCAAGGAAGACGGCTATGTCGCCGAGATTGCCGCCGATGAAGTCGGCACAGCCGCCATGCGGCTTGGCGCCGGTCGGGCGAAAAAAGAGGACGCGATCGACTTGGCTGTCGGCGTCGTGCTTCATAAAAAAATCGGTGACCGTGTGCAAAAGGGAGAAACGTTGGCCACGATCCACAGCAACCGGCCGGACGTGCGCGAGGTGGAGGAAACGCTGTCCTCAGCCATTCGGCTTTCGCCTAAACCCGTCACTCCGCCGCCGCTCGTGTACGAGACGATCGTTTGAGCGCCGGCCGAGCCAACAGAACAAGGGGCGATGCAAGGAAGAAAACGCTCGAAACAAATGTTTCGGGCGTTTTTTTGTTTTTTTGTATAAAAATATCTTTGCTGGAAAAAATGGCATGTATAAAGAATGGAGGTTTGGGAGATGAAAACGACAGTCATCCGTCTGCTTGTATTGCCGATTCTTCTGTTCCTTCCTCTTTCCGTGCATGCCGAGTCACACGAAAAGAAGGCGGCAAAGGTGGAGCTGGCCGATGAAGCGAAGTCGGCGATCTTGATTGAGCGCGACACCGGCACCGTGCTTTATGAAAAAAACGCCCATGAAAAACTGCCGCCGGCGAGCATGACGAAAATTATGACGATGTTGTTGATTATGGAAGCGATCGACGAAGGCAAGCTCTCCTACGACGAAAAAGTGCGGGCAAGCGAATACGCAGCTTCGATGGGCGGGTCGCAAATTTTCCTTGAGCCGGGCGAGGAAATGACCGTTGATGAGCTGTTGCGCGCCATCGCCATCGGTTCGGCGAATGACGCTTCCGTTGCCATGGCTGAGCGGATCGCCGGATCAGAAAAGGCGTTTGTTGAGATGATGAATGAAAAAGCGAAACAGCTCGGCTTAAAAGACACCCATTTCGCCAACGCAACCGGCCTGCCGGCGGAAGATCACTACAGCAGCGCCCATGACATGGCCGCTATGGCGCGCGAACTGTTGAAATATGAAGACATTACGAAATATACAAGCAAATACGAAGACTATTTGCGCGAAAATACGGACAAGAAGTTTTGGCTTGTCAATACAAACCGTCTTGTCAAATTTTATCCGGGTGTTGACGGGTTAAAAACAGGATATACGGGCGAGGCGAAATATTGCTTGACCGCAACAGCGGAACGAAACGGCATGCGCGTCATTGCCGTCGTGTTCGGAGCGCCGACGCCGAAATCGCGCAACGCTCAAATTACAAAAATGCTTGATTACGCGTTTGCTCAATACCAAACCCATCCGGTATACGAGCGGAATGAAACCGTCGCCCATGTCAACGTCAGCAAAGGAAAGCAAAAATCGGTGGCGGCGGTGACGTCTGAGCCGGTGTCAGTGTTGACGAAAAAAGGACAATCAACCAAACAAATTGAAAAAGTGATCAAAGTGAAAGACGATGTGAAGGCCCCGGTTCGCAAAGGCGATGAGCTCGGCGTCCTCATTTTGAAGCAGGATGGAAAAGAAATTTTGCGCAGCCCGATCGTCGCGAAGCAAACGGTGGCGGAGGCCAGCTTTTGGGACTTGTTTAAACGGGTGTTCAGCCGTTTCGTCCAAGCGGGATAATGTCAATTTTTGCGGTCTTTTCCCTATCTTTGGCGAACAACCACTAGTTTTGTCGGGCGGCAGGATTTCCGGCGAGCGGCAGCGAAATGTCTCCGTATCCTGAAATGGACAAGGAGGAACACGCTGTGAGTCTCGCGATCGACTTGGAAGTGAAGCAAGACGTGCTCATCGTTCGCCTTTCCGGAGAGCTTGACCATCATACAGCGGAAGAATTGCGCGAGCAGGTGACGGATGTGCTCGAAAACCGGGGCATCCGCCATATCGTGCTCAATTTAAGACAGCTGACGTTTATGGACAGTTCCGGTCTCGGCGTCATTTTAGGGCGCTATAAGCAAATTAAAAACGTCGGCGGACAGATGGTCGTCTGCGCTGTGTCGCCGACGGTCAAGCGCTTGTTTGACATGTCGGGGCTGTTTAAAATCATTCACTTTGAGGCGGATGAACAATTTGCGTTGCAGGCATTGGGGGTGGCATAAATGCGCAACGAGATGCACCTCCAATTTTCCGCCCGCAGTGAAAACGAGTCGTTCGCCCGCGTGACGGTGGCGGCGTTTGTCGCCCAGCTCGACCCGACGATGGATGAGCTGACAGAAATTAAAACGGTCGTCTCGGAGGCGGTGACGAACGCCATCATTCACGGCTACAACAACGACCCGAACGGCATCGTCTCCATTTCCGTCGTTATCGAGGACAATGTCGTTCATCTGACGGTGAGGGACGAAGGGGTCGGCATCGCCAACATCGATGAGGCGCGCCAGCCGCTCTTTACAACAAAGCCGGAGCTGGAACGGTCGGGCATGGGCTTTACGATCATGGAAAACTTTATGGACGAAGTCGTCATCGAATCGGAAGTGAACAAAGGGACGACTGTGTATTTGAAAAAGCATATTGCGAAAAGCAAAGCGTTATGTAACTGAGGGAGACATGCCTATGGATGTCGATGTCAAGCAAGATCAGTCGCCGATCAAAGACCAGGAGATGAAGGAGCTGATTCGCCGCAGCCAGGAGGGCGACCAGGAAGCGCGCGACGAAATTATTGAAAAAAATATGCGTCTCGTCTGGTCGGTCGTCCAGCGCTTTTTAAACCGCGGTTACGAGCCGGACGACTTGTTCCAAATCGGCTGCATCGGCTTGCTGAAGTCGGTCGATAAGTTTGACTTGTCGTATGACGTCAAGTTTTCCACGTACGCCGTGCCGATGATTATCGGAGAAATCCAACGGTTTCTCCGCGACGACGGCACGGTGAAAGTCAGCCGTTCGCTCAAAGAAATGGGCAATAAAATCCGCAAGGCGAAAGACGAGCTGTCGAAAACGCGCGGACGGGCGCCGACTGTCACCGAAATCGCCGACCATCTAGGCATTTCCCCGGAGGAAGTCGTCCTCGCCCAAGAGGCGGTCCGCTCGCCGGCGTCGATTCACGAAACAGTATACGAAAACGACGGCGACCCAATCACACTGCTCGATCAAATCGCCGATGCCGACGAGGCGTCATGGTTTGACAAAATCGCCTTAAAAAAAGCAATCGAAGAACTCGACGAGCGCGAGAGGCTGATCGTTTACTTGCGCTACTACAAAGACCAAACCCAGTCTGAAGTGGCATCTAGACTCGGCATCTCTCAAGTGCAAGTATCCCGGCTGGAAAAGAAAATATTGCAGCACATAAAGGAAAAAATGGACGGGTGAGTCCATTTTTTCCGCATGGGGCGGGAAAAAGCGGACGGGTGAGTCCATTTTTTCCGCATGGGGCGGGAAAAAGCGGACGGGTGAGTCCATTTTTTCCGCATGGGGCGGGAAAAAGCGGACGGGTGAGTCCGTTTTTTTCGCATGGGGCGGAGTTCCGCCTTTTTTTTTGCTCCTCGCGGCGGATGGAGGAAAAAAATCCTAATTTGATCATCATGTTCCAAAAAGAATGGGCGCTTTTCAGCCCATTCTTTTCTACTTTTATGAAATCGATGGCGAATGGCGGCAATCTGTATGATCCTTCTTTCCGCCAAACAAACTAAAGAAAAACAAAATGGGGATAAAGGTGTGAAGCAGATGGCAACCACTGTGTTTATTAAGCCGCGCCATCGCGTGCAAGTGAAACCGGGAGCGGTCGTCACGCTCGGAGAAGTGGCCCAAATGACGGGAGGAGATGGCGGGCTGATTCGCCGGCTGAAGGCGATTCCGCTCTACCGCATCCAGCCGAGCGACAAGAACATCGTCATTATCGATATGATGCACATTGTTCGGGCTGTGCTTGATGCCGACCCGTCGCTCGATGTGCAGATGGTCGGCCCCTCACAGACGATCGTGGAAGTTGTGTACGAAAAACGGCGGTTTTCAATGGCTTCTTTTCTTCTCGTTTGGCTTCTTTTGTTTGTCGGTTCAGCCATGGCGATCATGAATTTCCACGAAGATGTGAGCATGCAGCAAGTGCATCGCCATCTTTACGAGATGATGACCGGCCAATCGGTCGACAAACCGCTGCTTTTGCAAATTCCGTATTCGCTTGGGCTTGGCATCGGGATGGTGCTATTTTTCAACCATTGGTTCCGCAAACGAATCAATGAGGAGCCTAGCCCTCTCGAAGTCGAGATGTTCAACTACCAGCAGGCGATCGACCAATACGTCATTTTGCATGAAAACAAAGAAAGCATGAGGCATCTTGACGACGCTTGAGATTTTGCTGGTAGTGTTCGTCGGCTTTGCCGGAGGGCTGGCGGTCGGAACCGGGTTTGTCGCTTTTTTGGTTGTGCTTGGCGTCATTCCACGCCTGACGCAGCTGACGAAAACGATGAAGCGCATTCACGCCTATGAGTGGGGCGCCGTCGCGGGCGCCATTGTCGGCGGCTGGATGAGCCTGCGCCATTCGGTGTGGCATTTGTCCAAATATTGGCTCGCGCCGATCGGATTGTTGCATGGCGTCTTTATCGGCATGCTCGCCGCGGCGTTGACGGAAGTGTTGAACGTTTGGCCGATTTTGGCGAAGCGGATCGGAGTCGATGATAAAATCGTCGCCTTGTTGATGGCCATTGCCTTTGGCAAAGTAGCGGGGGCGTTGTTTCATTGGCTTTATTTTGTCGATTATTTTCGCTGAAAAGGGGGGAGAAAACGTGGGATTGAGAACCGATTATCTCCGCGAGGTGAAGGCGTTTCAGCCTTCTCCCCCATATGCGGCCAATGCGGCCAAGGCGTTTTTGGCCGGTGGAGCGCTTTGCGCCTTGGCGCAATGGTTGGCCGAATGGCACGGCCGATTGGTTGTTGCTTCGCCGCTGGCCGCCCAATTATGGGCGGCGGCCGTGATGGCCGGGCTGGCCATCGCGCTGACGGCTGTCGGAAAGTACGACGATTTCAGCCAGTTCGCCGGGGCCGGCGCGACGATGCTCATTACCGGGTTGGCAAACGCGCTTGCAAGCGCCGCCATCGAGCATAGGAGCGAAGGATGGACGGCGGGGGTGGCCGGACAGATGTTGAAAGTCGGCGGCGCGGCGATCATTTATGGCATCATTGCAGCCTATGCGCTCGGCCTCTGTTGGCTCTGGCTGTAGAAAAGAGGGGTGGCGATGAGGCGGACCGGGAAGCAGACGTGGGTGTTTGATGAAGGCGTCTATATTCAAGCTGCCGCTGCGGCTGTCGGGCCGCTTGAGGCTGACGGGCCGCTTGGCCGTTATTTCGACGTTTGCCATCGCGATTTGTATTGCGGGGAAAAAACGTGGGAGTTGGCGGAGCGTCGGCTGATGCGGGAGGCGGTGGCGCACTGTTTGCAAAAGGCGGGCGTGTCGGCCGAAGAAGTCGATCTGTTTTTGGCCGGCGATTTGTTAAACCAAAGTGCGACGTCCAACTATGTCGCCCGCGAGCTGCCGATTCCGTTTTTATGCCTGTTCGGCGCTTGCTCCACCTCGATGCAGACGCTGGCGGCGGCGGCGGCTCTCGTTGCTGGAGGGCTGGCCGATCGGGCGCTTGTCGCCACAAGCAGCCATAACGCGACGGCCGAGCGGCAATTTCGTTATCCGACTGAACTCGGGGTGCAAAAGCCAAAAACGGCGACGTTTACAGTCACAGGCGCCGGCGCTGCGCTCGTCGGCCGAACCCCGGGGCGCTGGCGCCTCCGGGCGGCGACGATCGGCAAAGTGATCGATGCCGGGCTGAAAAATCCGCTCGATATGGGGGCGGCGATGGCACCGGCGGCGGCGGATACGATCGAGCAGCATTTCCGCGACTTGGGGACGTCTCCTGACGATTATGACTTGATCGTCACCGGCGATCTGTCGCGCGTCGGCAGCGTCATTGCTCGCGAGCTGCTCGCTGAAGCAGGCTTTGACGTCAGTGACGTCTATAATGACTGCGGGCTCATGATTTACCGCCCTGACCAAGATGTGTTCGCCGGCGGCAGCGGCTGCGCCTGTTCGGCTGTTGTCACATACGGCTATTTGCTGAAGACGCTTTCCGAAGGAACATTTCGCCGCCTGTTGGTCGTCGCCACCGGGGCGCTTCTCAGCCAAACGATGGTGCAGCAAAAACAATCGATTCCGGCCATCGCCCACGGCGTCGTCATTGAAGCGGCCGAGCCGGAGCCTCATTCATCGCCGTAGAGCATCTTCCATTTCGGAACCATGGAGGGGGAATGGGATATGGAGTATGTGCGTGCGTTTGTCGCCGGGGGGCTGCTGTGCGCGCTTGCCCAGCTCGCCGTTGACCGCGGCAAGTGGACGCCGGCTGGCGTCGCGGTCACGCTTGTTGTTCTCGGCGTGTTCCTCGGCTTCAGCGGCGCATACGACCGGTTCGCCGCCTGGGCCGGCGCTGGGGCGACGATGCCGCTGAGTGGGTTTGGCTACTTTTTGGCCAAAGGCGTGGTGAGCGAACCGCAGCCGAGAGGGCTGATGGAGACCGGTGCGGCGGTGTTCCGCTTGGTCGGCGCCTTGGTCGCTGTCATGGTGGCCGGGTCGTTCGTCGCTGCGCTCATTTGTAAACCGAAAGGGTAGGGATTATGAAAAAAAGACGGGTGATTTTAGTAACCGATGGGGACGAGTTCGCCTGCCGGGCGATTGAGCGGGTTGCCGCCGAGATCGGCGGCCGTTGCATCTCCCGTTCGCAAGGCAATCCGACAAAATTAAGCGGCGAGCAGCTTGTGGAACTGATTTTGCAAACGCCGCACGACCCAGTGTTCGTCATGTTTGACGATTGCGGCGCCGTCGGCGAAGGGGCCGGAGAACAGGCGCTTCGCTATGTGGCGGGCCATGAACAAATCGAAGTGCTCGGGGCGCTGGCGGTCGCTTCCAACACGCACCAACACGAATGGACAAAAGTCGATGTGAGCGTCGACCGCGACGGATGTCTGACAGAGTACGGAGTCGACAAAGAGGGGATTCGCGATCTCGAGATCGGGCGCATTAACGGCGACACCGTCTACTGCCTCGATCAGCTGAATATTCCGATCGTCGTTGGCATTGGCGACATCGGCAAAATGGGATGCCGCGACCACGCCAAAAACGGGGCGCTGATTACGCGCAAGGCGGTTGAGTTGATTTTGGAAAGGAGTGAAGGCCATGCCGGAAAAGGCGAAGAAAATGGAGAAAGTGCCGATCGCCAAGAAGCTCGTTGACAACGCCAAGTTTTTGCAAGAACGGATCGGCGTCGGCACGAGTTTTGATTTGGGCGTGCGGAAGGTTCATGTGCTAAACCGGGAAGTACATATTTACTACTGCAACGGTTTATGCGATACGCAATACATTATCGAACTGTTGAAGCAAATCGTGCGCGTCAACGACGATGAACGCCAGGCGGCGCAAGCGTGGCAAATTATCGAAAACAGGCTCGTCCACCAACAAGTCAGCCCAGTCACAAGTCTTGACGAGGCGGTCGACAAGCTGTTGTCCGGCTTAATCATCGTCTTGATTGAAGGGGAATCAACCGGGTTTGCCGTTGATGTCCGCAGCTATCCGGGCCGGCAGCCGCAGGAGCCGGATACAGAAAAAGTCGTGCGCGGCGCTCGCGATGGATATGTCGAAAACATTATTGTCAACACGGCGTTGACGCGGCGCCGCATTCGCGATGAGCGGCTGCGCTTTGAAATTTTGCAAGTCGGCGAACGGTCGAAAACGGATGTTTGCATCGCGTATATTAAAGACGTCGCCGACCCCGGACTCGTCGAGCTCGTCAAAAAAGAGCTGCAGCAAATCAACATCGACGGGCTGACGATGGGGGACAAAACCGTTGAGGAGTTTTTGGTGAAGCAAGGGTACAACCCGTACCCGCTCGTCCGTTATACCGAGAGGCCGGATGTAGCAGCGACGCACCTGCTTGAAGGGCACGTGCTCATTATGGTTGATACATCGCCAAGCGTCATCATCACGCCGACAACATTTTTCCACCACGTCCAGCATGCCGAGGAATACCGGCAATCGCCGGGCGTCGGGACGTTCGTCCGTTGGGTGCGCTTTTTAGGCATTTTGTCGTCGCTGTTTTTGCTGCCGCTGTGGGTGCTGTTCGTCCTTGAACCGTCGTTGCTGCCCGAATCGTGGGCGTTTATTGGGCCGAACAAACAAACGAACATCCCGATCATTGTGCAAATTTTGCTCGCTGATTTTGGGATTGAGTTTTTGCGGATGGCAGCCATTCATACCCCGACGCCGCTATCAACCGCGATGGGTTTGATTGCCGCCGTCTTGATCGGACAAATCGCCATCGATGTCGGGCTGTTTGTGCCGGAAGTGATCTTGTACATTTCGGTGGCGGCGATCGGTTCCTTTGCGACGCCAAGCTATGAGTTGAGCGTGGCGAATAAGATTTCTCGATTGGCATTGGTCATTCTTGTCGCCTTGTTTAAAGTGCCCGGGCTCGTCATTGGCACGACCGTTTATTTGCTTTGGCTCGCCAGCATCCGCTCGCTTAATACGCCGTACTTATGGCCGTTCATCCCGTTCGATCCAGCGGCATTTATGCAAATTGTCGTCCGCCGCTCGGCGGCCGGGGCGAAAGTGCGTCCGAGCATCGTTCATCCACAGGACGTGCGAAAGCAACCGACATGACGCAGATCGTCATCGCACAAGCGGCCGTTTCCATTGGCATATATGGACGGCCGCTTTCTCCCTTTTGGCGCTATTGAAACTTTTGTATAATTATGATACGTTATACTTGACGTTTCGCACCTTTGCAAGCGCCATTGGCAAGTCGTCCGTCCGCCTAAGGAGGGCGGGCGCTCGAGGCAGAGGGCGCACGCGGCTGTATGACAGCCTGCCATGCGGCGGGGCTGATTGCTCTGCGGCTTTGTTTTTTTCAAGGCAGGCGCCGGTTGCGAAACTGTCTTTTTTGCTTTTGGTATGCATGTTTGCGCCACTTTGATGAGGAATGAGGGATTTCAATGTTTTTTCATGGAACGAGCCGCGTCAATGAAAAAGGGCACTTGGAAATCGGCGGCGTCGATACGGTCGAGTTGGCGAAAACGTATGGAACGCCGCTTTATATTTATGACGTTGCCTTGATCCGCGCGCGGGCGCGCGCGTTTAAGGAAGCGTTCCGCCGCCATGGCGTGCGGGCGCAAGTCGCCTACGCCAGCAAGGCGTTTTCTTCAGTTGCCATGGTGCAGCTGGCCGCTGAGGAACAATTGTCGCTCGATGTCGTCTCAGGCGGGGAGCTGTATACGGCTTTGGCCGCCGGGTTCCCGCCGGAGCGCATCCATTTCCATGGCAACAACAAAAGCCGGGATGAACTGGCGATGGCGCTTGAACACGGGGTCGGCTGCATCGTGGCCGACAACTTTTACGAGCTCGAGCTGATTGAACAATTGGCGGGGTCATCCGGCCGAGCGGTTCCGGTTTTGCTTCGCGTGACGCCAGGGGTTGAGGCGCATACGCACGATTACATTTTAACCGGACAGGAAGACTCGAAGTTCGGCTTTGATTTGAATAACGGTCAAGCGGATGAAGCGTTCCGGCGCGTCATGGCGTCGGCTGCGTTTCAACTGCTCGGCGTCCATTGCCATATCGGATCGCAAATTTTTGAAACGACCGGCTTTGTGCTCGCCGCACGAAAAGTGTTTGCCAAGCTGGCCGAATGGCACAAAACGTGTGGGTTCGTTCCTGCGGTCGTCAACCTTGGCGGCGGCTTTGGCATCCGCTATACGGATGAAGACGACCCGATTCCGGTGTCAGCGTATGTCGACTGCATCGTGGATGAGGTGAAAACACAGGCGGAAGTGCATCAACTTCCGTTGCCGGAAATTTGGATTGAGCCCGGCCGCTCGCTCGTGGGGGATGCCGGAACGACGATTTATACGATCGGCTCGCGCAAAGAGGTGCCGAACGTCCGCACCTATATCGCCGTTGACGGCGGCATGAGCGACAACATCCGCCCGGCGCTGTATGGAGCGAAATACGAAGCGGTGCTGGCCAACCGGGTGCTGGGCGATCGGATGGAAGTTGTGTCCATTGCAGGGAAGTGTTGTGAATCAGGAGACATGCTCATTTGGGACATCGCACTTCCGGAAGCGAAACCGGGCGATTATTTAGCCGTCTTTTGCACCGGTGCTTACGGCTATTCGATGGCGAACAACTACAACCGTCTGCCGCGTCCGGCGGTCGTATTCGTCGAAAACGGCGACGCCCAGCTCGTCGTCAAACGGGAAACGTATGAAGACTTGATCCAATATGACTTGCCGTTGAAGGCGAAAGTCAACCAATGAAGGCGGCCCTGGAAAAGAACGGCCGCCGCCAAGAAGAGAAGGCGCCCTAATGCAGCAGGGCGCCTTCTCTCATTGTTGGTTGGCGGAAAAGGCCGATTTGATGGCATTCCAAATTTCTTTGAGGATGTCGATCAAATTTTGGATGAATGTTTTCCCTTCTTCTGACTGCAAAAACGCAGACAGCTGCTCTTTCGCCTTGCTCAGCTGGTCGTTCACTTGGTCCCAATTGATGTCGGCGTTTTGCATTTTGTGAAAAAGGGAGACGAGAGCGTTGATTTCATCGGCGCTTAATGTGATGCCAAGATCATTGGCGATTTTTTCAATCAAGGCGCGCAAGTCAGCGTCCGTTTGCGGCGGGTTGTTGGCGATTTCCTCTTTGATTTTCGCCAGCAAGGCGACCGCTTTGTCCGCGCCGATCGAATCAGCGAGCTTGGCCGTTTGCACCATTTCCTCGTTGGCTACCTTTTTTACGTCATCTGGAATCGCCTTGTCGGACGAAATTTCGTACGCCTTCATCAGCCCCGTCAGCGCTGCGGTGCCGGAAACCGGAAACGGAGCCGTGATATAAATATCGGCATCTTTCACCCCAGCGGTGATCAAGGCGTTTGTATACATCTCTTTCGTCACCCATGTGATGTTGTGCGTCTCAACGTGAAGCCCTGAGCCCGGTTCACCGATGGTGATCATGGACGATGAGATGGCGCGCGTGCCGATTTGCGCCTTCGGGATGAGTCCATCCAAATATTTATGCTCCTCGGCGTTCGAGACCGTGATTGTCTGCGCTCCGTCCGGCGCTTTCATTTCTTCCAGCACTTTTTGTTTTTGTTCAGCGGTCAAATTTTCACCAAGCGTGACGATGACATCACCCGGCGCGGCATCGGCGGCTGCGATGGCCGGAAACGCCAGCAGCATCGCCCAAAGCAGCGATGAAGCGATCGTTCGTTTCACATTGCTCGCCTCCTATCTACCAACCATGCACTACCATTATAACGTACGCCGGCGTGAATTTCTATTCGGAACGGCGCTTTGCCTTCGCCGCCAAGCGGCGCACGAACAACAAATGCCAAAGCAAAATCAGAAACAGAAGCGGATATAAGGCGGCTGAATAGGAAAGCTTCCAGCCGTGGTAGTAAAAAATTTCTGTCCTCAGCGCCGCCATTTCATACAAAAGGGAAAAGAGCGACCATCCACCGATATAGGCGGCCTGCACCCAAATCGGACGATGCATCGGGTATCCGTTTAAAAACAGGAGGTTGACGGTGACGTAAATGAAAACAATAAATACATAGGCCAGTCCGTCGACTCCAACATCAAAATACCCGTATAAATGGTACTTGACATCGAGAAACAAATCCGTTGAAAGGCCGAAGAAAACCGCAAACAGCGAAGTTGTATACATTTCAAGGCCTGAAAGCCGTTTTGGCATGAGGAGAAACGAAACAGAAAAGACGATTACCGTCACCGCCATCAACAGCACCGTCGGACGCCCCCTTGCCAGTTTTGCTACGTCTATCATTCATCACTAGTGTACCCATTCCGATTCCATATAAATATATTATATTAAAAAAACAATGAACAGTTCGACGAGGCGGCATTTTGGCTTTCTTTCCCTTTCGAATCATGATATGATAAAAGCGGTTGAAGCGCAAAAAAGGAGCTGAAGTACCATGGCGAAAAGAGGATATATTTTGATGGAAAACGGTGGGAAAATCGAATTTGAACTATTCCCGAACGAAGCGCCGGTGACGGTCGCTAATTTTGAGAAATTAGCTAATCAAGGGTTTTACAACGGCTTGACGTTCCATCGCGTCATTCCCGGTTTTGTCAGCCAGGGAGGATGTCCGCGCGGCAACGGGACGGGCGATGCCGGCTATACGATTCCGTGTGAGACGGACCACAATCCGCACCGGCATGTTGCTGGCGCGATGTCAATGGCGCACCGCGGCCGCGACACCGGCAGCTGCCAGTTTTTCATCGTCCATGAGCCGCAGCCGCATTTGGACGGAGTGCATACGGTCTTTGGCCAAGTGACGTCGGGAATGGAGATTGTCAAAGCCATGAAAAATGGCGATGTCATGAAGGAAGTGAAAGTGTTTGACGAACCGTAAGCAACGGACGGAAGACGAGGAGCGGACAAGCCGGAACAATTGGCTTTTGTTTTTCATTTTGCTGGGGATGAGCCTATTGTGGGGAGCGGCGTACTGGTTTTGGGTCGTACAATGATGATTTCCGGCCGCTCTTGTGGTATAATAAACCTAATAATATAGTGAAGCCTCCTTCGGGGCAGGGTGAAATTCCCGACCGGCGGTGATGAGGCGCTATGCCTCTCAGCCCGCGAGCCGTATCGGCACGATCCGGTGTGATTCCGGAGCCGACAGTATAGTCTGGATGGGAGAAGGATGGCGATGTGCGCACGGCTGTTTTCGGCCGGCCTGGACGGCCGGCGCCGGTTTGGTGTAGCGGCGGCCGCTTTGTGTCGGTCGGTATGACATAGTTAACGAACAAGTGTTCTTGTTTGTTTGGCTGCACATCATGGTTCATTCTCTCATTAACGAACCCCCGGGGAAGTTCCGGGGGTTTATTTTTTAGAAAAAAAGGGGGGAGTGTGGTGTATCGCGATGAACATTATATGCGGCTTGCGCTCGATGTCGCGAAAGCCGGAATCGGGCAAACGTCCCCCAATCCTGTCGTCGGTGCTGTTGTGGTCAATGGCGGAGCGGTCGTCGGGCTTGGCGCCCATTTAAAAGCGGGAGAGCCGCATGCGGAAGTGCATGCGATCCGCATGGCCGGCGAGAAGGCGCGCGGGGCAACGGTGTACGTGACGCTTGAGCCGTGCAGCCATTACGGCAAAACGCCTCCATGCGCGGATTTGCTCATTCAAGCCGGCGTCCGCCGCGTCGTCATCGCGACAACCGACCCGAATCCGCTCGTCGCCGGGAAAGGGATCGACAAGCTGCGACGGGCGGGCATTGAGGTTGATGTCGGGCTGCTGAAAGAAGAGGCGGATGAGCTCAACCGGGTGTTTTTTCACTATATCGCGGCAAAAACGCCGTTTGTGACGTTAAAATACGCGTGCAGCCTCGATGGGAAAATTGCGACGGCGACCGGGGAAAGCAAATGGATTACGTCCGAGGCGGCGCGCCAAGATGTGCACCGCCTTCGCGCCCAGCATGACGCCATTTTGGTCGGCGTCAACACCGTGTTGGCGGACAATCCGAAGTTGACGGTCCGCATCGGGGAGCAACGGAAAAATCCGCTCCGCATCATTTTGGATACAAACTTGCATACGCCGCTTGACGCCCATGTCGTCACCGACCGGGAGGCGGAAACGTGGATCATCACTGGGAGCGGCATCAGCTGGGAAAAGGCCGAGGCATACGAGCGCCTCGGGGTGCGCATCATCCCGATGCCGGCTGCGCACATTCATGTGCGCGACGTGCTCCGGCTGCTCGGTGAGCAGCGCATTACGTCGCTGTTTGTGGAAGGCGGCTCGCGCGTTCATGACAGCTTCCTCCGGGCAGGGGCGGTCAATGAAGTGGTCGCCTACATCGCCCCGAAGCTGATCGGCGGCCGCGAAGCGCCGACGCCGGTCGGCGGCCTCGGCTTCTCGCGTCTTGAAGAGGCGATGGAGCTTGACATCCGGCAGTTGGAGATGGTCGGCCCGGATATAAAAGTCGTTGCTGCGGTGAAAAGGAGGGGGGAGTAAGGATGTTTACCGGTATTATTGAAGAGGTCGGCACGGTTGAACAAATGAGGCAAACGGGCGACGCCATCGTGATGGCGATTGGCGCCCGCCGGGTGCTCGAAGACGTTCGCCTCGGTGACAGCATCGCCGTCAACGGCGTCTGCCTGACCGTCACGTCGTTTACTGACCGGCGGTTTACCGTCGATGTCATGCCGGAGACCGTCAAGGCGACGGCGCTCAAAACATTGAAGCCGGGATCGAAAGTGAACTTAGAGCGGGCGATGGCGGCTGGCGGGCGGTTTGGCGGCCATTTCGTCACCGGGCATGTGGACGGCGTCGGGCGCATCGTCCGCCGATGGCCGAAGGCGAACGCCGTCTACTATGAAATTGAAGCGCCTCCCCCGCTTCGCCCGTACATGATTTATAAAGGATCGGTCGCCGTCGATGGGACGAGCTTAACGATTTTCGGCCTGAGCGAGCGCACGTTCACCATTTCGCTCATTCCGCATACGCGTGAAGCGACGATTTTAGGCGAAAAGCAGCCGGGCGACCTCGTCAATATCGAGTGCGATATGATCGGCAAATACGTCGCTGCTTTTCTTGCCGCGAAAGAGGAGCTGCCTTCCGGATTGACGAGCGAATTTTTGGAGCGGCATGGCTATAAATAAACGGGATAGGGGGCAACTTCAGATGTTTGACACGATTGAAGCGGCACTGGACGCGCTGAAAAACGGCGAAGTGATCATCGTCTGCGACGACGAAGACCGGGAAAATGAGGGCGATTTTGTCGCATTGGCTGAAAAAGCGACGCCGGATGTCGTTAATTTTATGATCACCCATGGCCGCGGGCTTGTGTGCGTGCCGATTACGGAAGAGTTGGCGGCGCGGCTCGGGCTCGAGCCGATGGTCGCGCATAACACCGACGCTCATGGGACGGCGTTTACCGTCAGCATCGACTACAAGACAACGACGACCGGAATCAGCGCCTACGAGCGGGCGGCGACCATTCAGGCGCTGCTCGATCCAAATGTGAAAGCGAGTGATTTTAAACGGCCTGGCCACGTTTTTCCGTTGATTGCAAAAAAGGGGGGCGTCTTGCGGCGCGCCGGCCATACGGAAGCGGCGGTCGATTTGGCCCGTTTGTGCGGGGCGAAGCCGGCTGGCGTCATTTGCGAAATCATAAAAGAAGACGGAACGATGGCGCGCGTTCCGGATTTGCGGCAAATCGCCGACCAATTCGGATTGAAAATGATCACGATCAAAGATTTGATCGCCTATCGGAGCCAGCGGGAAAAACTAGTGAAGCGCGAGGTCGACATTTGGCTGCCGACTGAGTTCGGCGAGTTTCGCGCTGTCGGCTACACGAACGTGCTCGATGGCAAGGAGCATGTGGCGCTCGTCAAGGGAGACATCATTCCCGATGAACCGATTCTTGTGCGCGTCCACTCCGAGTGTTTAACCGGCGATGTGTTCGGCTCGTATCGGTGCGACTGCGGTCCGCAGCTGCATGCGGCGCTGCGGCAAATCGAAGCCGAGGGGCGTGGGGTGTTGCTTTACATGCGTCAAGAGGGGCGCGGCATCGGCCTGATGAACAAACTGCGCGCCTATAAGCTGCAAGAGCAAGGCTACGATACGGTCGAGGCGAACGAAAAGCTCGGCTTCCCGGCTGATTTGCGCGACTACGGCATTGGCGCGCAAATTTTAAAAGACCTTGGCGTCACGAAAATGCGTCTGCTCACGAACAATCCGCGCAAAATCGCCGGCTTGAAAGGGCACGGGCTTGAAGTTGTCGAACGGGTGCCGCTTCAAATGCCAGCGAAAAAAGAAAATGAAAAATACTTGCGCACGAAATATGAAAAACTAGGGCATATGCTTCATTTTTGAAAACAGGAGGAGAAAAAACATGCGGGTTCTTGAGGGAAATTTAGTCGGCACCGGGTTGAAAATCGGCATCGTCGTTTCTCGTTTTAATGAATTCATTACGGGCAAGCTTTTGTCAGGGGCGATCGACGGTTTGACGCGCCATGGCGTCAGCGACAATGACATCACGGTCGCCTGGGTGCCGGGCGCATTTGAAATTCCGCTCCTCGCGAAAAAAATGGCGGAATCGAAGCAGTTTGATGCCGTCATTGCGCTCGGCGCCGTCATCCGCGGGGCGACGAGCCATTTTGATTACGTGTGCAGCGAGGCGGCCAAAGGCGTCTCCCACGCCGCGCTCTCAAGCGGCGTCCCAGTCATTTTCGGCGTATTGACGACCGATACGATCGAGCAAGCCATTGAACGGGCCGGCACAAAGGCGGGCAATAAAGGCTGGGAAGCGGCCGTTTCGGCCATCGAGATGGCGAACGTTTTGCGGACATTTGTGTAAAAAGGCATGAAATGGTTCACAATATCGGTGAGAATGTTTATAATACGTATAGAGAAAATGACAACGTGTTTTCCTTTTCGGAAAAGCGTTTGTCGATAATGAGGGATTTTTATGTTGATCCGCTATCGAAAAAACTATGAGAAAATCGCCATGGGACTGTTGTCGTTTATGCCGACGGAAAAAGATTTGAAACGGCTCCAGCAGACGATCAAACAGTATGAAACGAACAGCGACTGGCAGCTGTTTTTATGGAAGGAAGGGGACGATATCGTCGGCATTATCGGCGTCCTGTTGTGCGCTCCTGATGTTGTGCAAATCCAGCACATCAGCGTCAATCCATCGCATCGCCACCAAGGGATCGGAAAACAGATGGTCAAGGCGTTGAAAGAGGCGTACCCCGACCGCCGGCTGTGCGCGAACGAGTGGACCGCCTCGTTTTTCGATAAATGCCAAACGTGCTAGCCCAACGAGACAAATCGGCGCAACGCCGCGCTGTTGCGGGCGGCAGAGGGGTTATGTCCCTTCTGCTTTCGCCCGCTTTTTTTGTTCGCGGGCGGCGATGACGTCCGAACGGTCGCGCCGCCGGTGTTTGTCTACAAGGTCGATATCAGTGAGATCGCTCGCCTGCCCCCAAACAAGCTGCCGCTCGGCGCAGGCGGCTTGGCACTGTTCGTACAGGGAGCGGTCGCGAATCGGCAGCTCAATGCTTTCATACGGTTCGCCGCGGGCAATCCGCTCGGCGGCCTCTTCAAGCAGCACGGCCAACTCCTTCTCGTCAAGGCCGAGCCGGCGGATCATCCCGCGCGCCTCCTCAAGCAGCGTCCGCGCCCGTTTGATGAGGCGGAGCGCGCCGGAACTGTTGCCGCGCCGGTAGTGGTAAAAGGCGACGGCAATTTGGATGAGAATGAGCCATTCCCGTTTCCGTCCGTCGCGCTTCCATTGTTCTTCTAAAATCTCATGACATTCGAAATAATCGCGGTCGCCATGGAAATGGACTAAATAGTCGATATATGCTTTTGGATACATGGGCCATCGTTCCTTTCGCCGAGGCGTGTTTCGCGGTAGGCGGCCTTGTTGCCAGGCAAAGCCGTGCAGCTGCCGGCGCTGCGGCAGGGCTCTCCTCGTATTATACGTTTTCATGGCGTTCGAGGCAAAAACCGTCTCATTTCCGTTCGCTTCGCCGCGGAATTATGATACAATAAGTATATTGCCAGCAAGGTTCTCCAATGTGCGCATCGGCGCGGGGAACGGCTGCGGAAAAATGGTGGGATGGATGTGCAAGTGCCGTATAACGTCAAAATTGAAGCGTTTGAAGGGCCGCTTGACTTGCTTTTGCATTTAATCAACCGCTATGAGATCGATATTTACAACATTCCGGTGGCGCAAATTACGGAACAGTATATGGCGTACATTCACGCCATGCAAGAGCTTGAGCTTGATATCGCCAGCGAATATTTGGTTATGGCGGCCACGCTGTTGGCGATGAAAAGCAAAATGCTGCTGCCGGTGTCCGACGAACACGCCGAAGATGACAGCTTGGAATTCGCCGAGGCGGACGATCCGCGCGAAGAGCTGATGCAGCGGCTTCTTGAGTACAAAAAGTTTAAGGAAGCTGCACGCGAGCTGAAGCGGCGCGAAGAAGAACGGGCGCTTCTGTTTACAAAACCCCCGAGTGACTTGAGCGCGTACGCCGATGAAAAAAAAGCGTCCGCGCCGCTTGATGTCAACGTCTACGATATGCTCGGCGCCCTGTCAAAACTGTTGCGCCGCAAAAAACTGCAAAAACCGATGCGGACGAAAATTGCCCGCCAAGATATTTCCGTTGAAAAGCGGATGGCGGAAATTTTGCATGAACTGCGGCAGGCGAAAGAACGGAAAAACTTTTATGAGTTATTTCCGTCCTGCGACCGTTCGTATATCGTTGTCACTTTTTTGGCTATTTTGGAATTAATGAAACAAAATAAAATCATCGTTGAGCAAGAGCGGAATTTCAGCGATTTGTTTCTCGCCGCCAATCATCTGGCCGGTTGAGGCGGTTCGCGATGGCGGACCGCTTTCCTTTTGCCTGCTGGGCCCATCGGCTGATGGCCGGTGCGAAGGCGAGACGGACAGCTGCTGATTCGGAAAAGGCTCATGAGCAAGTTTTGCTCTTCGCCCAGGCGTGAAAATGTCTGCTCAAGGCATGCGCATCTTCACGAAAAAGTCTCATGGGCAACGTTTTGCCCTTCACCCGGGGATGAAAATCACGCGCCAGTCCTGCATTTTCGCGGAAAATGCCGGGAAGCCGCAAGATGGCTGCAGTTGCGATCAAAACGGTGAAAAAGGAAAGGGGAGAAGGGAGAATGGACCAAAAGGAAATGAAAACAAACAGCGCTGCTGGTGCGCCGGCTCCATTCAAAGCGATCGTGGAAGCGCTGTTGTTTGCCGCTGGCGACGAGGGGCTGTCGCTTGCCCAAATTGCCGCTGTTTTGGATATTGGCGAGCCGGAGGCGAAAGCAGTGATGGCGGCGCTCCAGGAAGACTGCTGCCGCGAAGAACGCGGCATTCAGCTGGTCGAGCTGGGCGGCGTGTTTTTATTGGCGACGAAGAAAGAGTATGCTCCGTATTTGAAAAAGCTGGTCGAAGCGCCGGGAGCGTCGCCGCTGTCGCAGGCGGCGCTCGAGACGCTCGCCATTATCGCCTACCGCCAGCCGATTACGCGCGCTGAAATCGAGGAAATCCGCGGCGTGAAAAGCGACAAGCCACTGCAGACACTCATGGCGAGGGCGCTCATTAAAGAAGTCGGCCGCGCCGAAGGGACCGGGCGGCCGATTTTATACGGGACGACGGCCGAATTTCTCGACTATTTCGGCCTGAAAACGATTGAAGAACTGCCGCCGCTGCCAGAATGGACGGACGATGGCGAGGTTGAGCGGGAAGCTGACTTGTTTTTCGGAAAATTGGCGGAAAATTTGAGCGACGGACAGCCGTAATATGGTAAACTAAAGAAAAAACGGCTGACCGGGAAGGGGTGCGCTCATGAACATTTGCCGCCTGCACGGCGAAGAATTGCAAAAATCGCAGTCGAATACGTTTGAGGACTACTTCAACCGATCGGAAGTCACGTACCGCGACGGCGGCGAAGAGCGGACGCTGTCTGTTTTGTATTTGCGCCATTTTGAGACAGCATTGCTTGAGCTGCTGCCATATGAAGGCGATCCGCTGTTTGCTGTCAACGGGCGCGACATCTATTTGCGCGACATCGTCGCCCTCGTTTGCTTATGGAAAAATCCGGAATACCGACAGCGCCGGCGCGTCTATATTCATGACGAAGGCGAATTGCGCCGCTATTTTGCTGCTCTTGACACCGAGGCGCTGGAGGCGCTTGTCGGCGAATGGGCGGAAACCGGCGCATGCCGCTTGCCAGAGCGCGCGCCGCAGTGAAACAAAAGCCGTGTGTTCCGTGCTCGGCGGGGCCGGCAAAACGGCTATACGGGCAAGAAAAAGCGGTTCCTTCGGGCGAACCGCTTTTTCTCATGCCGGCTATTCCGTCCGCGGCTTGGTCGGGTCGCACGCCGGTGGCTTCACCTCGCCGGTAGTCTCGGCCAGCTTTTGCAAGTAGTAACATTCTTCGCGCGCCATATGGTCGGCCATCAGCGGCGACAGCACACCAAGCACTTCATTGTTTAATTCCATCTCCTCGAGTTCGTGCAAAAAGCTTTGGAAAATGGCCATTTCCAGCTCGATTTGACGGTGGAAGCGGGAAAGCGCCGGAAACTGATGAACGTTAGCCCGCAAGTAGCTTTCGGCGAGCGCTTCAACAATAAACCGGCAATGGTCGCCAAGAATTTGCATCCAAAAACGGAGTTCAAAAAGCGCTTCTTGCTCAATCGGTTGGCTCATTCGTTTTTTCGCAGAGCGCGTCGCACAGGGGAATGCGACGATTCTGCTTTTCCCTCCTTGCTATGTTTTGCCTATGTTGATCATCTCGCTCCTATATGTATGTGCGGTTAGGAATTTGGGTGAATGCGGACAAGAACGATTTTCCCAGGCCGGCATACGATATGGCGAAAAAAGCAGGAGGAGGTTTTTACCAAATGGACGACCAAACGTTATTCGCCCGGTATGCGGCTGAGGTGAACGAATGGGGAGAACAGGTCAAGCAGGTGCTGGCGCTGCGCGGAGCCAGCACGGATGGCGCTTCGGCGCTGCTGAAGTTTATCGCCGAACATGACGGAGCGTGGACGGAAGAGGCAATCCGCGAACTCACGCGCCTTGTGGATGACGTGTACGCCGCTGCGCTTCGCCATTATGCCATCGAAGCGGCTGAGTGGGGGAGACAAATGGAGCACGCCCTATCCGCGCGCGGAGCGGCGGATGACATCGGCCTTTCTTCTTTGTTGGCGCGCATTGAAGAACACGACGGCGAGTGGACGGAGGAGGAGATTGGTCAACTGCAACGCCTTGTTGACGATGTGTATGTTCGAGCCGTTCGCCTTGTCGAACCAGTAGCCGGCGGACAGGAGGAAAACTCGCCGCGGCGGGAAGAAGCAGCCGTTTTGCTTGAGCAGGAAGGCGGCGGAGAACCAAGCGTTGAGGAGATCGTCACACACGGGGGAGATACCGAACAAGAGCCGGCCGCGGCGGCGGAACGGGCGGAGCCGATTGCATCCTCATCGGCGGATTCCGCTGATGGCGGGCAGTTGCACAAGGAAAAGACGATTGACGAAGAGCAGCGGCAAGAGGAAGGCGAGGCCGATGGTGAACGGCAACAGCCGATCCCGCCCGGCAGGCATGTGCTGCCGCCTTTGCCGTACAGCTATGATGCGCTTGAACCCCATATTTCCGAAGAAATTATGCGCCTTCACCATACGAAGCATCATCAAAGCTACGTCGACGGTCTGAACAAGGCGGAGCGCATGATGGCCGAAGCGCGCCGGACGAACAATTTTGAACTGCTGAAGCATTGGGAGCGGGAAGCGGCGTTCCACGGTTCGGGGCATTATTTGCATACCATTTTTTGGTATAATATGCATCCGGAAGGCGGCGGCGAACCGCGCGGAGAGCTGCGGGCGCAACTGGAACGCGATTTTGGCAGTTTTGCTGCGTTCCGGCGCCATTTTACCGAAGCGGCCAAAAGCGCCGAAGGGGTCGGCTGGGCGCTGCTCGTTTGGGCGCCGCGAGCGCACCGTCTGGAAATTTTGCAGGCGGAAAAACACCAGCTCATGGCGCAATGGGATGTGATCCCGCTTCTCGTGCTTGATGTGTGGGAGCATGCCTACTATTTGCAATACAAAAATGATCGGGCGGCGTACATCGAACATTGGTGGAACGTCGTCAACTGGCGCAACGTTGAAGAACGCTTTCATGAGGCGCAGAAGCTTCGTTGGCAGCCGTTTTAAACGGGCGGGGGGGAACCCCCTGCCCGTTTTTTTGGGAGAGCAGGCGCTGCGATCCATCAGGACACCTGTCCGCCGTTTCAAGGAGCGGCTTTCTCTTTGCAGGGAAAATGTCATCAACGCGCCCAGCGCAAGCGCCGGAGCGGATCGTTCAGGCTGTCTCCCCTTGCAACAGCATTTTTTCATCATATTTGTCCCATCGAGGCATACACTTGTACAAAACGCGGCTTTGGGGTTCAGCCTGTTTCCGTCGCGACGTTTCTTCGGCTGCGGCCCGTTCAGCCTAATCGGAAAGGAGGAACAGGCGATTCCTCCCCGCTCCTTAAAGGAGGGGGATCCTCGCCGATATGAGATGAATAAGCAGAAGCGGCTCATTGCGCTCATTCTTGCACTCGCTGCGGGGATTATGGCATTTGTTCCAGAGCGGATGCGCGCTATGGATGGGGTGAGCGCAAAAAGCGCGATTTTGATAGAGCAGCATTCCGGGCGGGTTTTGTTTGCCAAGGATGCCTATACAAAACGGCGCATCGCCAGCATTACGAAAATTATGACCGCCATTTTGGCGATTGAATCGGGGAAGATGGACGACACGGTGACGGTCAGCGCCCGCGCTGTCCGGACCGAAGGGTCGTCAATTTACTTGCGCCAAGGGGAGAAAATCAAACTGCGCGATTTGGTATATGGGCTGATGCTTCGTTCCGGCAACGACGCGGCGGTGGCCATCGCTGAACATGTCGGCGGCAGCGTCGAAGGATTTGTTTTTTTAATGAACCAAAAAGCGGCTGAAATCGGGATGCGTGATACCGAGTTTGCCAATCCGCACGGGTTGGATGACGCGGAAAACCACTACTCAACCGCGTACGATATGGCGCTGCTCATGCAATATGCGATGAAAAACAAAGAGTTTCGGCGCATCTCGGGGACGAAGGTGTACCGCGCCCCCGCTCCGCCCGGCGAAGACGGCGCGCGTGTGTGGCGAAATAAAAACAAGTTGTTGACAAGTCTTTACGAATATTGCACCGGCGGCAAAACCGGCTATACGAAACGGGCCCATCGCACGCTCGTGACGACGGCATCCAAAGGCGGCATCGATTTGATCGCCGTGACGTTGGATGCACCGGACGATTGGAATGACCATATCGCTATGTACGAATATGGATTTTCTCATTATCACATCGCCAAAGTGAGCAGCGAGCGGGTGGTCGACAAAATTTCTGATCCGTTTTACCGCGGGCGGCTGCGTGCAGCCCGCGATTTGCAATATCCGGTGACCGAACAGGAGACGGGAGAGCTGCGGGTGAAAGTATATTTGTTGAAGCCGCGCAAGGGATGGGAAAAATACCCAGAACGGGCGCCGACAGAGGTCGGAAAGGCGGTGCTTTATTTGCATCAAAAGGCGGTTGATTCGGTGCCGCTGCTGTATGAACCGGGAAAGGAAGGAAGCGGCCGAGGGTTTTTATGGCAAGTATTTCGCTTTTTAGGTGTGAGAAGCGATGGTTAACCTCATTTGGGTGATGATGGCGGTCATTGGCATCGTCTTTGCGGCGGCCAACGGCACGATGGACGAAGTGAACAAAGCGGTGTTTGAAAGCGCCAAAGAAGCGGTGACGATCAGCATCGGCATGGTCAGCATTTTAGTGTTTTGGCTCGGGCTGATGGCGATCGCTGAACGCGCCGGCTTGCTTGACAAAGCGGCGCGCCTGTTTATGCCGCTCGTACGCCGCTTGTTTCCAGAGGTGCCGCCCGGCCATCCTGCGCTCGGCTATATCGTCTCGAATATGGTCGCCAACATGTTCGGCCTTGGCAATGCGGCGACGCCGATGGGCATAAAGGCGATGGAGCAGCTAAAAAAGCTCAACGGCGGCCGCGACGAGGCTAGCCGGTCGATGGTGACGTTTTTGGCCATGAACACATCAGGCATTACGCTCATTCCGGCGACCGTCATCTCGATCCGCATGACGTACGGTTCAGCGGCGCCGAGCGAGATCATTGGGACGACGATCGTCGCTTCGACGATTTCGACGATTGGGGCGGTATTGATTGACCGGTACTATTATTGGAAACGGATGCGGAAAGGCAGGAAGCCATAATGGCCATCGTCCAACTTCTTTCTGTTTGGCTGATCCCTGCGCTCATTGCTTTTATTTTGCTTTACGGTACAGCAAAGAAAGTGCCGACGTACGAAGCGTTTGTGGAAGGCGGCAAGGAAGGGATCGAGATCGCGTTTTCGCTCATCCCGTATTTGGTCGGCATGTTGGTGTCGGTCGCCATTTTCCGAGCCTCAGGGGCGCTTGATGCCATGATGGAAGTGATCAAACCACTGGCTGATGCCATTGGACTGCCGGCCGAAGTCGTTCCGCTTGCGGCTCTCCGCACGCTTTCCGGCACGGCGGCGCTCGGCATGACGACCGATTTGATCGCTACTTACGGCCCGGATTCGTTCATCGGGCGCCTTGCTTCTACGATCCAAGGCAGTACGGAGACGACGCTTTACGTGCTCACCGTCTATTTTGGCGCCGTCGGCGTCAAAAAAATGGGCGATGCGTTAAAAGTCGGCATTTTGGCCGACATTCTCAGCTTTATTGTTTCTGTTTTCATCGTTTTGTTTGTATTCGGGCGCTAGCGGCGCCTTTTTTCGTTCCCGCCGTTCGGCGGGTTTTTTGTTTGCAAAGGGAGCGGGAAAGGTGAAAAATAAAAGTGCCGCGCTTGTATCTGTTAGACGGAAAGGGTAAGATGATGAAAGAGGTGAGAGAGAATGGAACGGCTGCAAAAAGTGATTGCCCGCGCTGGTTTGGCATCAAGGCGCAAGGCGGAAGAAATGATTTTGCAAGGGCGGGTGAAAGTCAACGGCCGCGTTGTCACGGAGCTTGGCGTCAAGGTCGGACCGCGAGATGAGGTCGAAGTCGACGGCATTCCGGTCGAGCGCGAGGAGCCGGTGTATTATTTGCTGTACAAGCCGCGCGGCGTCATCTCGAGCGTCAAAGATGACAAAGGGCGCAAAGTGGTGACCGATTTTTTCAAGGATTTGGACAAACGCATTTACCCAGTCGGGCGGCTTGACTACGATACGTCCGGCCTGCTCTTGTTGACGAATGACGGCGATTTTGCCAATTTGCTGATGCATCCGCGCTATGAGATCGAGAAGGTGTACGTCGCTAAAGTGAAAGGCATCCCGACGCGCGAGCAGCTGAAGCAGCTCGAGCAAGGGGTGATGCTGGAAGACGGCATGACGGCGCCGGCGAAGGTGAAACTGCTCTCCGCTGACCGAAAAAAGCGGACGGCGATTGTCGAAATCCGCATCCATGAAGGGCGGAACCGGCAAGTGCGCCGCATGTTTGAGGCGATCGGCTGTGAAGTGATGAAACTGAAGCGCGAACGGTATGCGTTTCTTGATTTAAAAGGGCTTCGTCCCGGCGAATACCGCGAGCTGACACCGCACGAGGTGAAGCTGCTGCGCGTCCTTGCCCAATCCGGCGGGCGAAAATGACGAAGATTGTCACATAACGTTCATATCCTTGCACAGCAGGCTGAATAAAACTTTGCTATAATGGAAAATGAGAGATTGTGAACCGCTTGCCTCCCCTCTACCGTTGGCTGTGGGGGAGGAGAAACGTAAAGGGGTTTGAACGATGAAAAAGCAACATCGCCTAGTGATGAGAACGGTTATTTTGCTCGTGCTTTTGGCGGCGATCGGCTATACGATTTACACGAATTTTTTCACGGAGAAAACGGCTGTCGCTGTTGGTTCGACGGCGCCTGATTTTGTGCTGACCGATTTGAAAGGGCATGAACATCGTCTTTCAGACTATCGCGGCAAAGGCGTTTTTTTGAACTTTTGGGGAACGTGGTGCAAGCCGTGCGAGCGGGAGATGCCGTATATGAACGAGCTGTACCCGATTTACAAAAAACAAGGGGTTGAAATTTTGGCTGTCAATGTCGGTGAACCGAAGTTGAGCGTTGAAAAGTTCGCGGAACGGTTCGGCCTGACATTTCCGATTGTGATCGACCGTCAAGATCAAGTGTTGAACGCCTATAATGTCGGCCCGCTGCCAACCACGTTTTTGATTGACAAAAACGGCGAAGTGAAGAAAATCATCACCGGCGCGATGACAAAAGCAGACATTCAGCGCCATTTGGAAAGCATCAAACCGTAAGGAGTTTTGCGCCATGGAACACGTCAAATGCGAATGCGGCCATGTCAATCCGCACGGCACGGCGTTTTGTGAGTCGTGCGGCAAGCCGCTTGCCGATTTGGGAGAAAAACTGATTTTGGACATGCGCTACGAAGGAAGCGCGCGCCGGTCACAAACGTACAACCGAACGATCGTCGACCAAATTTGGGCGTTTTTCTCCTCGGTCAAAGTTGGGGTAGCGCTCATCGTCATCACGCTCATCGCTTCGGCCGTCGGTACGATTTTTCCGCAAGAAATGTATATCCCGCCGAACGTGAATCCGGCTGAATACTACGAAGAGCAGTACGGTTGGGCAGGGAAGCTGTATTATGAGCTCGGCTTTAACAACTTGTACGGCTCATGGTGGTACATTTTGCTCATCGCCTTAATCGGCGTTTCGCTTGTCATTTGCAGCTTGGACCGGGTCGTTCCGCTTTACCGCGCCTTGAAGCGGCAAGGGGTGAAGCGCCATCCGCGCTTTTTAGAGCGGCAGCGGCTGTTTGGCGTTTCGCGCGTCGGCGATATGGACAAGGCGGTCGCTCTGCTGAAAGAGCGGCTCGCCAAGCAACGATACCGCATCCGCGAAGAAGGCGGCCATCTGCTCGCCGAAAAAGGGCGCTTTTCCCGCTGGGGACCGTATGTGAACCATGTTGGCCTGATCATCTTCTTAATCGGGGCCATGCTTCGCTCGGTGCCGGGCATGTACATTGATGAGGTGATGTGGATTCGCGAAGGGGAAACGAAAGAAATCCCAGGGACTGACGGCCAGTACTTTTTAAAAAGTGAAAAGTTTATTTTTGACACGTACAAAAAAGGCGAAGACAATGAAGTGTTTAATGCCGCCATCGACCGTGTCGGCGATGGCATGATTGCGGAAAACTATCAGACAAATGTCGTCTTGTATAAGCGCGTCGACCCGACAGTCGCCGGCGCCAAACCGAAGCTCGAAAAGGTGAAAGAATATTCGATTCGCGTCAACGAACCGCTGAAATTCAACCATTACGCACTCTATCAAGTCGATTTCCGGCTGAACGAGCCGAAAACGATGTCGTTCCAACTGGCGGATAAACAGTCGGGAAAAACGTTCGGCACGGTAGCGATCGACTTGTACGATCCAAAAGAAACGTACGACCTCGGACGGGGGTATCGCGTCGAGCTATTAAGCTATTTTCCTGACTTTGAGTTTGACGAAGACGGCAACCCGTCGACAAAATCGCGCGTGCCGAACAATCCGGCGTTCGTCTTTAAAATGTATGCGCCGGATCGACCGGAAGGGGAAGTCAGTTTCGTCGCCATCCAACAAACGATCGAACCGTTTGGCGACAACAAATATAAAATGGCGTTTGCGGGGCTTGAGACGCGCAACGTCTCTGGCTTGACCGTCCGCCGCGATTTCACGCTTTGGATTTTAGGGGTGGGCGGCGCGATTTTCATGATCGGGCTCATCCAAGGAATGTATTGGAATCACCGCCGTATTTGGGTGCAGCGGGTGAACGGCGAATTATGGATCGCCGCACATACGAATAAAAACTGGTTCGGCTTGAAAAACGAGCTGCGCCGCCTGCTTGACGGCACCGGCTTAACGATGCCGGCCGATCGGCTCGAGGAAGAGAAAAAAGCCGGACAAGGAGGACAAGCGCATGGCACAGCTTAGCAGCACATTGCTATATATTTCGTTCGTTTTCTATTTGATTGGCACGTTTCTTTTCGGCGGCGCCATTCGCGACAAACGGAAGGAGCGGCAAGGAAAAGACCGCTGGTCGCAGCTTGGCATTGCTGTGACGATCATCGGCTTTCTTACTCAAGTCGGTTATTTTGTGACGCGCTGGATCGCTGCCGGGCATGCTCCGGTGAGCAATTTGTTCGAGTTTATAACGTTTTTCGGCATGATGCTTGTCGCTGCTTTTATCATTGTTTATTTCATTTACCGGTTGAGCGTGCTCGGCCTGTTTGCGCTGCCGGTCGCGTTGCTCCTTATCGCCTATGCGAGCATGTTTCCGCGGGAAATTTCGCCGCTCATTCCCGCCTTGCAAAGCGATTGGCTGTACATTCACGTCACGACTGCGGCGGCCGGGGAGGCGATTTTGGCCATCAGCTTTGTCGCCGGACTCATTTATTTGATCCGTGTCGTCGACCAGTCGAAACCGTCGAAGCGCACGTTTTGGCTCGAAGCCGTCATGTTTTGCTTAGTAACCACGCTCGGTTTCGTCATCGTTTCGACAGCGTTCGGGCTTTCTGGGTATGAGGCGAAATTTTCGTGGATTGACAAGAACGATCAACCAGCGGAAGTCGAGTACCATATGCCGGCGCTCGTTGGGCCGCACAAAGGGGAGCTTATGAAAGAAAGCGCCGGCCGCATGAAGCCGCTTGTTGAGATGCCGGCGATCATTAACGCGAAAAAGTTGAATACCGTCATTTGGTCGTTGATGGCGGGGGCGGTCTTGTACATCGCGCTTCGCCTCGCATTACGCAAACGCATCGCAGCGGCGCTGCAGCCGCTTGTGAAAAACGTCAATTTGGATTTAACCGATGAAATTTGCTATCGAGCTGTAGCGATCGGATTCCCGGTGTTTACGCTCGGGGCGCTCATTTTTGCCATGATTTGGGCGCAAATCGCCTGGACGCGTTTTTGGGGCTGGGACCCGAAAGAAGTATGGGCGCTGATCACTTGGCTGTTTTACGCTGCCTTTTTGCACCTTCGTTTGTCAAAAGGCTGGCATGGTGAAAAGTCGGCATGGCTCGCCGTCATCGGCTTTGCCATTATTATGTTTAACTTAGTGGCGGTCAACCTCGTCATTGCGGGATTGCACTCGTACGCCGGAACATAATGGAAAACAACCGGATGCTCTGTTGGCGAGCATCCGGTTTTTCGGTAAACTAGAAAATAGGGAGTGTTTCCATTGATGATGGGAGGGTGCAAAGCATTGGAAAAACAAGAAAAAACCATCCGTATTTTAGTGGTTGACGATGAAGAGCGCATCCGGCGGCTCTTGAAAATGTATTTGGAGCGGGAAAACTATGTGATCGATGAGGCCGGCGACGGCAATGAAGCGTTGGAGAAGGCGTTGACGAATGATTATGACGTCATTTTGCTCGATCTGATGCTGCCGGGCAAAGATGGAATTGAGGTGTGCAAAGAAATCCGCGCGCAAAAAACGACGCCGATCATCATGTTGACGGCAAAAGGCGAAGAATCCAACCGCGTGCAAGGGTTTGAAGTCGGCACGGATGATTACATCGTCAAGCCGTTCAGTCCGCGCGAAGTCGTACTGCGCGTAAAAGCGCTGTTGCGCCGCGCGGCGAACGCCGCCTACGCGCCGGTGGAGACGACGGCGAAAGACGTGCTTGTGTTTCCGCATTTGACGATTGACAACGATGCCCACCGGGTGACGGTCGACGGCAAGGAAGTCAGCTTAACGCCGAAAGAATATGAGCTGCTTCTCTTTCTGGCCCGCTCGCCCGACAAAGTGTTCGACCGCGAACAGCTGTTGAAGGAAGTATGGCATTACGAATTTTTCGGCGACTTGCGCACGGTCGACACCCACATTAAACGGTTGCGCGAAAAGTTGAATAAAGCGTCGCCGCAGGCGGGAAAAATGATCGTCACCGTCTGGGGCGTCGGCTACAAGTTTGAGGCAGTGAACGACTGATGTGGCTGTTTCGCAGCGTCGTCGGCAAGCTATGGTTTACGATTTTGTTGCTCGTTTCGTGCGTGCTGTTTATTTTAAGCATTTTGCTTATTAAATTTTTGGAAGATTATTATGTGCAGGAAGCGGAAAACGACTTGACCCGCCTGGCGACAAAAGTGGCTGAGGTGATGCACGATTACCGCGACGAGCAGCTTGCCCGCTCGATCGCTTGGACGCTTGTGGACAATCGAACGAAAGCCGTCATCGTCGCCGATGAGTCGCACTATTGGTATTCGCCTAGCGATGCTGGGTTGGACAATATGCCGCTGTCGTCGATTCGCCAAGATCGGGACTTGCGGCGTGTGCTGACAGATGGGAAAACGGTGAAAAAGCGTTTGTATATGCTGGAGCGGCATCCAAAAGAAAAGCTGCCCCGTGATATGATCATTGTCGGCGTGCCGATGTCGATGCCGGATGGCAGCCGAGGAGCTGTGTTTATCTATCAGTCGCTCGAGGCGATCGCCGACGCGACGGAGCGGACGAAAGAGTTAATTTTTCTCGCCGCGTTTATCGCCATTGTCATGACGACGTTTTTTGCCTTTTTCTTGTCGACGCGCATCACCGCCCCGCTTCGGAAAATGCGGCAAGCCGCGTTCGAAATGGCGCGGGGCCATTTTGACATGAAAGTGCCGATTTTAACCAATGACGAAATCGGTGGGCTGGCGATGGCGTTCAACCAAATGGGAAGGCGGCTCCAATTTAACATCAACGCGCTGAACCAGGAAAAAGAACAGCTCGCCAGCATTTTAAGCAGCATGGCCGATGGCGTCTTGACGTTTAACCGCGACGGGGAAATTTTAATTACGAACCCGCCGGCGGAGCGGTTTTTGCAGGCGTGGTATTTTGAGCAAGGAAACGACGCGGAAGCGATGGCGCCGTTGCCGCCGCAAGTGAAAGAACTGTTCGCGCGCGTCGTCCGCGAGGAGAAGGAGCAGTCGACCGAAGTGACGCTGCAAGGGCGGACGTGGGTCATTTTAATGACGCCGCTGTACGGCAAAACGATGGTGCGCGGCGCGGTGGCTGTTTTGCGCGACATGACCGAAGAGCGGCGGCTTGACAAGCTGCGCAAAGACTTTATCGCCAACGTTTCGCACGAATTGCGCACGCCGATTGCCATGCTTCAAGGCTACAGCGAGGCGATCATCGACGATATCGCGGCGAGCGAAGAAGAGAAGAAAGAGATGGCGAAAGTCATTTATGACGAGTCGCTGCGCATGGGCCGCCTAGTGAATGATTTGCTTGATTTGGCGCGCATGGAAGCCGGGCATATCGAGCTGCACTATGAACAGGTGAAGCTCGCTCCGTATATTGAGCGGGTGATCCGCAAGTTTCACGGGCTGGCGAAAGAAAAGCAGATTGAGCTGACAGCCGAGTTTCGCGATCGGGACATCGAAATCGCTCTCGATCCGGATCGGATCGAACAGGTGCTGACGAACTTAATTGACAACGCCATCCGCCATACGGAATCGGGCGGCACAGTTCGCCTCATCATCGAACCAAGCGGCGACGGCGTGACGATCCATGTCCAAGACTCTGGTTCCGGCATTCCCGAAGAGGATTTGCCGTTTGTGTTTGAACGGTTTTACAAAGCCGATAAAGCGCGCACGCGCGGCCGTTCCGGCACCGGGTTGGGCCTTGCCATCGCCAAAAACATCGTCGAAGCGCATAAAGGGCTCATCACCGTTCACAGCAAACTGAACGAAGGAACGACGTTTTCGTTTTATTTGCCGGCCCGCGGGCCGAAAGGAGCGTAGCGCCGTTTGGAAGAGCGGGGAAGCCACGGCTTCCCTGCTTCTTTCACGTTGAAGTTTTTTTATAGTGGTATAGACAACTAGAATATATAATATTATTATAAAAGCAGAAGGTGTGAAATCGCGATGAAACGATGGATATTGAAAAATGCTGCGGTGTATGCAGAAGCAGACAACATTCAACAAGGGTATGTGCTGATCGAAGGGGAAAAAGTGGCGTCCATTGGCCCGATGTCGTCGTGCCCGGCAGAAGCGGGGGCGGAAGTGATCGAGCTTTCTCCACGGTTTGCTGTCGTGCCTGGTTTCATTGACGTTCATATCCACGGGGCGGCTGGAGCGGATGTTATGGATGCGACCCCGGAGGCGCTTGACAAGATGGCCAACGCCTTGCCGGCGGAAGGGACGACCAGTTTCCTGGCGACGACGATGACGGCGCCAAGCGAACAAATCGAAGCGGCGCTTCGAAATGTCGCCCGTTATATGGCCGAGGAGAATCGCCCAGGGGTGGCGGAGGTGCTCGGTGTTCATCTGGAAGGACCGTTTTTGTCGCCGAAGCGCGCCGGGGCGCAGCACCCGCGCCATCTCGCCGATCCGGACATCTCACTGTTCCAGCACTGGCAAAAGGCGGCAGGCGGCCACATCCGCCTTGTCACGCTTGCCCCGGAGCGGAACGGGGGGCTGGAACTTGCCTCCTACTTGAAACAGACGGGTGTGATCGCTTCGATCGGCCATTCCGATGCCGTTTACGACGAAGTAAAAGCGGCGGTCCATGCAGGGGTGACGCATGCGACCCACCTGTTCAATGGGATGCGCGGCATCCATCACCGTGAACCGGGTGTCGCCGGTGCGGTGCTTATGTTTGAAGAAGTGATGTGCGAGCTGATCGCCGACGGGTTGCACGTTGCGCCGCCGATGGTTCGCTTCGCTTACCGGAATAAAGGAAGCGAGGGGCTTATCTTAATCACCGACGCCATGCGGGCGAAATGTCTCGGCGATGGGAAGTATGATCTCGGCGGCCAAGAGGTGGAAGTCTGCGGCGGGGAGGCGCGGCTTGCCGACGGAACGCTGGCGGGAAGCGTGCTCAAGCTTGGCGAGGCCATCCGCCGTGTGCTCGACTATACGGGTTGCACGTTGGAAGAGGTGATCCGCATGGCGAGCTGGAATCCGGCGAAACAGCTTGGCGTGCTTGATCGGAAAGGCAGCTTGCGGCCCGGCAAAGACGCCGATGTCGTCGTGTTGAATGAACGATATGAAGTCATGATGACGTTTTGCCGTGGCGCCCTTGCCTATCGCAAGCAGGATGAAAGGGGTGAAGAGCGATGGCTTTGAAGCTTTTGAAAGCTGCTGACTACGCAGAGATGAGTCGCCAAGCGGCGGACATCATCATCAAACAAGTCAAGGAAAAGCCGAACGCCGTTCTCGGCTTGGCGACCGGCTCGACGATGCTCGGCGTGTACCGCGAATTGGCCGCCGATCATCGGCAGCATGGGACATCGTATCGGCTCGTGCGCACGGTCAATTTGGATGAATACGTAGGCCTTGGCCCGGATCATCCGAACAGTTATCGCCATTATATGAATGAGCATTTGTTTTCAAAGCTTGACATCCCGCTTCACGAGACGCATGTGCCGAACGGCTTGGCCGCTGATCTTGACGAAGAATGCCGCCGCTACGAGCGGCTCATCGATGAAGTGGGCGGCATCGATTTGCAGCTCTTGGGCATCGGCCGCAACGGCCATATCGGCTTTAACGAACCAGGGACGCCGTTTTCATCGCCGACCCATGTCGTCGAGCTTGCCGAATCTACGCGCAAGGCAAACGCCCGCTTTTTTGGGTCGTTGGATGACGTGCCGCGCCGTGCCATTACGATGGGGATTGCGACCATTTTGCGCAGCCGCCGCCTCGTGCTGTTGGCGTCGGGACGAGAAAAAGCAGAGGCCATGGCTCGGCTTTTAGAGGGCGTTGTCACACCGGACTTGCCGGCTTCAGCGCTTCACCTTCATCCGGACGTGACGATCATCGCCGACCGAGAGGCGCTCTCGCTCATCCCAAAGGAAAAGCGGCGGGTGGATGCGCCGTGATCGATAAACAGTCGCCGATTCCGATTTACTATCAGCTCGAGCAATATATGAAAGAAAAGATCGAAAAAGGGGAGTGGCAGCCGGGCGAAATGATCCCGTCTGAGCGCGAGTTGGCGGAAATGTATGACATCAGCCGGATGACCGTTCGGCAGGCGGTCAACAATTTAGTGAACGATGGCTATCTCATCCGCCGGCGCGGGAAGGGGACGTTTGTCGCCGCCCAAAAAATCGAGCAGCCGCTGAAAGGGCTGACGAGCTTTTCCGAAGATATGCGGGCGCGCAGCATGGAGCCCGGCACGATCGTCCTCAGCTTTGAGATGGTTCCAGCTTCCAAGAAACTCGCTGAAGGGCTTGGCGTCACGGAAGGCGATGACCTTTACGAAGTCCGCCGCCTTCGGTTGGCCGACGGCTTGCCGATGGCGTTGGAGACGCTGTACATTCCGGTCAATCTCGTCCCCGGACTGACGCGTGATGTTGTAAGCGGTTCCGTCTATGAATTTATCGAAAAAGAAAAAGGGATGATCATCGGCTCCGCTGTTCAAACATTGGAAGCCTCGGTCGCCCGCAAGGTGGAGGCGGAGCATCTGAAGATGAAAGAAGGGGCTCCGGTGCTATTGCTTGAGCGCCGCACGCACCTTGTCGACGGTCGGCCGCTTGAAGTCGTCAAATCGGTGTACCGCGGCGACCGGTACAAATTTATGATTGAGATGAGAAGGGGAGGATCATGATGTTAGGGTTTTTACAGACCCGCGAGCGAGAAAGCCCACTCCTTTAGGGATGGGATGAAAGCGAGCCGTTTTTCCAATATTGAATGATTTTATAAAAACCCGTGGTGCTAGATAAACTTGATCAAGCATAAAAATAGCCCTTGCTGGCGGATCTCCAGTAGAATGAAAGTGTCACCCAACATTCGAAAGGAGAGAT
>NZ_PIJF01000023.1:0-43188 GCF_002809985.1 Geobacillus sp. WSUCF-018B | reverse complement strand
TTGGCATGATGGTAGGTATTGTTTGACACCCCTGCATCATACCAAGAGGGCTTTTTTTGATCAAGTCCCCGGAAAAGCTCCTAACGGGAATGCTCCTTTATGTGGCCGCAACGAATTCATTATATCGATTCGTCACTCCTGGTCGTTTTTGTTTCGGTCATACGCATAAAGCGCCTCAACCGCCGCGGCAAACACATCATTCGTGGCCGCCTGTCCGCTCGGGCAGTCGAGCTCGACGACGGCGAGGGCGTATTTCGGGCGGTCAGCTGGGAAATAGCCGGCAAACCATTTATTGATTAATTCGCTGCCGCCCTTCGTTTTTCCTGTCTCCGCCGTCCCGGATTTGCCGGCCACTTCGTACGGAAGCGAGCGAAAGCGGCGGCCGGTGCCGTCTTCATTGATGACGACGCCGCGCAGCAGCTGCTGGAGCTGCCTTGCCGTTTGCGGCGCAAGCGGCTCCTTGTCCGTCGCCGGCTCGGGTGAAAAAGAAAACAACGTCGTCCCGTTTTTATACAGCACTTTGTCCACGACCCGCACCTTCAAGGCCTCGCCGCCGCGGGCGATCGTCGCCATCATGTTGGCGACGCCAAGCGGGGAGACGCGCACATCTTTTTGCCCAATGGCCGTTTGCGCCACGGCAAGCGGCACCCGCTTATCGCGCTTGTCGTGCCAAATCGTTCCTTTCTGCTCTTCTGGAAATTGACGGAAATGTTCCTCATGGTACACGGCTCCTTCCCAGCCGGCTGTCGGATACAACCCGAGCTTTTCCGCATACGTTTCCAATGCATCCGGGTCATGGCGAACAAGCTGTTTGCCGAGCGCGGCAAACGCGTTGTTGCAGCTGACGGCAAAGCTGTCGGCCAAGTTGAGCATGCCGTAGTCGTGCTCCTCATCCAGCGTCGTGCCGTCAATTTTTTTGCTGCAATCAAACATCGCAGCAGGCGAAGCCAGCCCTTCCTCAAGCGCCGCGGCGGCGACAACCGTTTTAAAGACGGAGCCGGGAATTTGCGGCAGCACCATTTGATTTTCCGCCCCGCGGTTTTTATACGGGTCGCGCGGATTCATATTGGGGCGGCTGACCATGGCGAGCACGCTGCTGTCGTCCACCTCGAGCAGGACGAGCCCGCCTTTTTTCAACCCGTACCGGTCCACGATTTGCTCCATTTCTTGCTGGATATCACGATCGAGCGTCGTTTGGACAGTCGCCGGGTAAAACGGATTGCCCGGGTCGCTGTATTTCACATCAAGCCCAAACAGCGGCCTTCCTTCAGCGTCAACGTGGTACAACAGCTTCGTTTCGCCATCTGTGAGCAAAAACTCGTCGAACGCCTTCTCAAGCCCTTGAATGCCAACTTCAGCCTGCGGCGGGAGCGAACGCTTCGGATAGCGCGTGCGCAGAAGCTTCTCATCCTTCCGGGTAAAGCCAAGCAAATGCGGCGCATACACCGTCTCAAGCGGATATTGTTTCTTGACAGCAAAAACCCCGGGGATGCGCAAGTCGTTAATTTGCTTCATTTGGCTGGCGCTTAAGGCGAGCGGCTCGCCGTCTTGCTGCAGGATGAACGGGCCGTTTGCCTCCTCAAGCTGGCGGCGGATGTCTTCCACCGTAACGCCGGCGATGCGGGCGACTTGCTCAATCGGCCATTTCATCGTCGCCAAAAACGGAAACAGCACAAGCGACGGCACGTACCGCTTTGTCAGCGGGCGGCCATTCCGGTCGACGAACGAGCCGCGCCCGTCGTCAATCGTCAGCTCCTGCGTACGCTGGGCGACGCTTTCCGCGATTAAATTGCGGCCGGCAAACGATTCCGGATCAATGAGCTGGATTTGCGCTAACCGGCCGATCAGCAGCAGCAAGGCAGCCTGGATGAGCGCGATGGTGACGATTGTCCGTTTTTTCCACATAATGAAAACACCTCATCATCAGTTTCGACGAGGTGTTTTCCTTTCAAACGTGCCGTCGGCGGCGATTTGCTGCAGCCTTCATTCGGAGCGGCCCGGACGCGGCGGTCCGCCTGTTTATTTGACCGCCACGATTTTGACCAGCATTTCCCCGCCCGGCGTTTGCACCGTCACCTCATCGCCGACGCGGCGGCCGAGAAGCGATTTGGCAATCGGCGAGTCGTTGGAAATTTTCCCTTCGAACGGGTCGGCCTCGGCGCTGCCGACGATCGTGTACGTCTCTTCTTCGCCGTCCGGAAGCTCGATGAACGTCACCGACTTGCCAAGCGAGACGACATCCGGGTTTTCTTTGTCTTCTTCAATGATGACGGCGTTGCGGATCATGTTTTCAAGCATTTGAATGCGCGATTCCACAAACGCTTGCTCGTCTTTCGCGGCGTCATATTCCGAGTTTTCCGACAGATCCCCGAACCCGCGGGCGATTTTGATTCGTTCAACGACTTCTTTCCGCTTGACCGTTTTTAAGTACTCAAGCTCTTGTTCCAGTTTCTCTTTTCCCTCTTTCGTCATTGGATACTGCTTTTCATTCGCCATTTGTCTCACTCCTCTATGTTCTGCATTATGTAAAACGTACGAACAGAAAAACAACTGTTCGTACGCTTACTTGGTATATAATATATTGTTTTGTCTCTGTTATGTTATTATAAAAACGCTTTTTGTTCAAGAACTGTGCGAATTTTTGCCACCATTAAATCGATGGCGACTGCGTTTTGCCCGCCTTCTGGAATGATCACGTCCGCGTAGCGTTTCGTCGGTTCGACAAACTGGTTGTGCATCGGCCGCACGACGGACAAATACTGCTCAATGACCGAATCAAACGTGCGGCCGCGCTCTTTCATATCGCGGATGAGGCGGCGGATGATGCGAATGTCCGGGTCGGTGTCGACGTACACTTTGATGTCCATCAAATTGCGGAGCCGCTCATCCTCCAAAACGAGAATGCCTTCCAAAATAATGACATCCTTCGGCTCGACGCGGACGACTTCGTTCGAACGGGTATGCAGCTTATAGTCATACACCGGCTTGTCGATCGGCTCATAGCGAAGCAGCCGATGAACGTGCTCGATCAACAAGTCGTTGTCAAACGCCAACGGATGGTCGTAGTTCGTCTTCAGCCGCTCTTCAAACGGGAGATGGCTTTGGTCCTTGTAATAAAAATCTTGCTCGAGCACAAGAATCGAGTGATCGCCGAAATGGTCATAAATTGCGCGGGCGACGCTCGTCTTTCCCGAGCCGGAGCCGCCGGCGACGCCGATGACAACGGGCTTGTCCGCCATCTCAATTCTCCTTTCTCATCATGTTGTACGGGAAGAGAGGGCGTTTGACTCGCACCTTGACGATTTGCAGCGGGTGGCGGGCCGCATCGAGCTCGTTGCCGTCTTCATCCCAAATAGTGTCGATCACTTGGGTAAAGTTTTCGATTTCCGGGCCGAAAAATTCGACCTCATCACCCGGTTTAAAATGGTTGCGCTGCTGGATGGTGGCGATGCCGGTCTCCGGATCGTAGCCAAGCACAAGGCCGGCAAACTCATGTGTCGTCTTCCGGCTGTGCGTGCCGTACATATGGTTCGTATAATCCGGAAACCCGTCAAAAAACGACGGCGCTGTTTCGCGGTTGGCGCACTTGTCAAGCTCCCGCACCCACTCTTCGCGAATCGTGAAATGATCCGGGTCGGCACAGTAGGCGTCAATCACTTTCCGGTAGACGCTCACAACCGTCGCCACATAATGGATCGACTTCATCCGCCCTTCAATTTTCAAGCTGTCAACGCCAAGCTCAATCATCGCCGGAATGGCGCGGATGAGGTTTAAATCTTTCGCGCTCATGGCAAACGGAGCATCGCCCTCAGCAAACAGCGGGATTTCCCGTCCGTCAGCCAGCTGGTACAAGTCATAGTCCCAGCGGCACGACTGGCAGCACCCGCCGCGGTTCGAGTCGCGCGCCGTCATATGGTTGCTCAACACGCAGCGGCCCGAGTAGGCGGAACACATCGCTCCGTGGATGAACGCCTCGATTTCGATATCGACTTTTTCTTTGATTTGCCGAATTTCCTCGGCGCTCACCTCGCGGGCGAGCACGACCCGCTCGAGCCCTTCCTCTTTCCAAAACTGGACCGCTTTCCAGTTCGAAAGCGATTGCTGGGTGCTTAAATGCACTTCAAGCTTCGGCGCCACCCGGCGCGCCGTCTCAATAATGAGCGGGTCGGCGACGATAATGCCATGGACGCCGGCATCTTCGAGCGCCCGCAAATAGTCGTCAAGGCCGGGAATGTTTTCATTATGCGCATAAATGTTGGCCGTGACGTATACTTTTGCTCCGTATCGGTTGGCAAATTCAACTCCTTCGCGAATTTCGTCAATCGTGAAGTTGTCGGCGTTGGCGCGCAGGCTGTACTCTTGGCCGCCGATAAAGACGGCATCCGCCCCGTAATGGACGGCAATTTTCAGCTTTTCCAGGTTGCCGGCCGGCGCAAGCAATTCCGGTTTTTTCACAATGACGCGCTTGCCGTCAACGATTTCGGAAATGCGGTCGTTTTTCAGCAGCATTCGTTCTCCCTCCTTTGTCAATAAATCGTCTCTTTGAAGAAAAATCCGGTGTCCAATCGGCGGTGCGGCGGTTGGAGCGCCTCAACGGCGGCAAGCAGCCCCTCTTTTTCCCGCTCATACTGCTCGCGGTCTTTGGCGCACATATCAATGGCGCGGCGGTACAGCTTTGTCACTTCCGTAATGTAGCGAGACTCATGCAAAATGCCATCGATTTTGAAGCTGTCAATGCCGGCTTCGATCATGTCGCCAAGCTCGTCGATGATGCAAACATCGTTTGGGCTCATAATATGCGTGCCGTTTTCATCTTCAAAAATCGGATATTTGTTGTCGCGCTCCTTGTCGTATAAAAACATCCCTTTTTCATATTTTTTTCGTTCAATTTCCATCACTTTTCCTTGATACTCGAAGTAGTTGCCGATGAGCGAACGCTTCGATTGGTACATGCACGTCGCCCCATGCACTTGCACTTCGATTTCCACTTCGGCATGGGCTTTGATTTCCAAAATGGCGTCCATGTTCAACTCGCGGGCGAGCACAGCGCGCTTCGCTCCTTTTCGCCCCCAATAGTTGCACGTATACCAGTTCGTCGCCGTCGTTTCCGTGCTCCAGTGGAGCTTCATATGAGGGGCGGCCTCGCGAACCGTCAACAGCACGGCCGGGTCGCCAAACACGATGGCGTCAGCGCCGGCGGCGGCGACAAAAGCGATATAATCGCCCAGTTCATCGACTTTGTCATTATGAAAAATGGCGTTCATCGCCACATACACGTTCATGCCGTGCCGATGAGCCGCTTCGATGGCCGCAGCAACGTCGGCGCGGGAAAATTCGCCGGCAAGCCGCAAGCCATAGCGCTGTTCGCCGATCATTACAGCGTCCGCTCCCGCTTCAGCCAATTCCTCAATATGGGAAACGCTCGTCGGCGTGACGAGCAATTCCGGTTTTTTCATTCTCGTTCACCTCGTTTTTTCGATATAGCCAGCCCGTCGCCAACGGGAATGATGACCGTGTCGTAATCGCTCCGGGCCATCAGCCATTCATTGTAGCGCCGGATTTTTTGCGCGATGTTCCACAGCCGCTTATTGCCCGCAGGCTCTTCAGCCGCGACAAGCCCTTTAAACAGCACGTTGTCGCTAATGACAAGGCCGCCCTCGGCCAGAAGCGGCTCATACAGCGTAAAAAAGCGCTCATATTGCCCTTTGGCCGCGTCGATAAACAGCACATCAAACGGCGCCGCCGCTGCCGCATCCGCCACAGCGTCAAGCGCATCGCCCAAAATCACCTCAATCCGTCCGGCTATGTTCATTTTCTCGATATAAAAACGGGCGCGCTCGTACCGCTCCCGGTCTTTTTCAATCGTCACAATGCGCACATCCGGCAGCGCCTTCGCCATCCGGATCGCCGAATAGCCGATCGCGGTGCCGATTTCCAAAATGCGGCGCGGCGCAGCCAAGTTCAACACAAACAGCAGCACCTCCATGCTCACCGGATCGATGATCGGCACGCGCTGTTCGCGGGCGTACCGCTCCATTTCCGCGATTTCTGCATCCGGCGCCGGGCGCAGCTGCCGCAAATAACGGACGATATGTTCTGAAAGCAAGAGGACTCCTCCTCCTCCGTCGATCATGTCATCAGCATGAAAAATAAGAGCCGCCAACCGACTCTTATCGTTGGCCGCCGCCCGATTCAGGCGGCGGCGCTGTTCAACTTTATTATAGTATCATAAACGGGCAAAAAAGCGAAGCCGTTTTGCCCATTGAGCAAGCAACTTCCAGTTTGCGCTATTGTTTCCCAATGTATTTCGCTTTTTCGCGGTTATGCTCGGCGAGCGTTTTCGTGAAAATGACGTCGCCCGCCGGAGTGGCCAGAAAGTATAAATAGTCGGTCGCAGCCGGCTGAAGCGCCGCTTCGATCGACATCTCGCCGGCGTTGGCGATCGGACCGGGCGGCAGCCCTTGATGAATGTAGGTATTATACGGCGAATCAACTTGCAAGTCTTTATACAGCACCCGATCTTTATGTTTGCCGAGCGCGTACAGGACGGTCGGATCGGTTTGCAGCGGCATGCCGATGCGCAGCCGGTTGTAAAAGACGCTGGCGATTTTTTCGCGGTCGGCTTTCTCGGTCGCCTCTTCTTCGATTAACGACGACAGGGTCAACAATCGATGCGGCGACAATTGTTTTTCTTTCATCGTCTCTTTGTATTGACCGAGCACCTCCGCCGTTTTCGCGACCATCGCCTCAATGATCTCCGGAAGCGGCGGCTTTTGGTCGGCAAACACGTAAGTGGCCGGAAACAGGTAGCCTTCAAGCGGATAACGAATGCCGCGCTGAAAAATGTCCGCTGTCAACAACTCAGGGTACGTGCGGCGAAGCTGTTCAATATACGCGCGATCGTTCAACAGCTTCATCACGTCTTCCTGCTTGTACCCGGTTTTGGCGGCGATGATGGCAGCGATTTGCACAAGCTGCGACCCTTCTGGAATGGTGAGCTTCAATCCGATTTTTAGCGACCGGCCGGTTTGCAATAGCTCGATGATGCGCGCCATCGGCATCGCCCGCGTCAGCTCATACTCCCCCGCTTGAAAGCCTGACTCGTTTTTCCAGCGAACATAGAAGCGAAAGACGGCCGCGCTTTTAATGAGCCGCTTTCGTTCAAGCTGTTCGGCAATATCCGCCGCCGATGAGCCGACCGGAATCGACACATGGACAGGAGTGCGGTCGTTCGGAGCAACCGGCTGGAACGCCGAACGGATGTAGAAAAAACTGCCGGCGCCGGCGATGACGATTGCAGCCAGCAGGACGGCGCAGACGATCAAGACGGTTTTCCGTCCAAGCCGCGCCTTGGGCGCCTTGAAACCATTCTGGTTCATTTCCAGCCTCCTTTCATCGGCCATATTATACTACAACTTTCGGCATTTTTCGCCTTTGGACGCTAAAAAACGGCCGCCCGCAGGCAGCCGTTTTGTCCGTTACGCCTCGTCTTCTCCTTCTTGCTCGGCGCAAAACGTATTCCACACTTCTTCAATCATATCCCATTCTTCTTCCGTTTCGATCGGGAGCAGCTCGCCCTCTTCGTTTTCATTGCCTGGGACAAAGGCTGAGACGTGCACCTCTGTCTCGCCGTCCTCGTCTTCGGCTTCGGCGCCGACCGGATAGTAAAACACGTACGATTTGCCAAAATCGTCCGATTCAAACGTAAACAAAATTTCGCACAGCTGCTCGTTGCCATGTTCGTCGACAACGGTAATGTGACGGTCTCCGTGTTCCATGTTTTCTCCTCCAATTTATCGTTTACTGTCCAAATATGACTGCAAAATGACGGCCGCCGCCATTTTGTCAATGACTTTCCGCCGCTTTTTCCGGCTGACATCGGCGGCAATCAGCATCCGCTCGGCGGCCATCGTCGACAGCCGTTCATCCCAGAGCACAACCGGCAAAGAAAACTCCTTGCGCAGTTTGGCGGCGAACCGCTCACTTGCCTCAGCGCGCGGTCCGAGCGTGCCGTTCATGTTTTTCGGCCATCCGACGACGATCGCATCGACGCCGTACTCATCGATAAGGGCGCGCAGCCGCTCTAAACCATAATCGCCGCGCTCCTCATCGATGGCGATCGTCTCGAGTCCTTGCGCCGTCCAGCCAAGCTCATCGCTCACCGCGACGCCGAGCGTTTTCGTTCCGAGATCAAGCCCCAATATCCGCATCGGTCAATCCTTTCGTTGCCCCTGTAAATAGAATTTCACCAATTCCTCGATTAATTCGTCACGTTCGATTTTGCGGATGAGCGCGCGCGCATCTTTATGGCGCGGGATGTAAGCCGGGTCGCCGGACAGCAGGTAGCCGACAATTTGGTTGATCGGGTTGTAGCCTTTTTCTTGCAAGGCGTCATACACCGTCAACAACACTTCGCGGACATTCGTTTCCGCCGGCTCTTCGGAAAAATGAAACTGCATCGTTTGATCAAACGAGCTCACCGTTTCCACCTCGCTCTTTGTTCGGGCCATCCCCTTCTCTTACATCCATTGTACACGATCCGCGCCCATTTAGGAAATGGATTTCACCCACGTTTCGACATAGTTGAGCGCCTCGGCGACTTTCTGCGCATCTTTGCCGCCTGCCTGCGCCAAATCCGGCCGTCCGCCGCCTCCTCCACCGCAGCGTGACGCCACTTCTTTCACCAGTTTGCCGGCGTGGAATCCTTGTTTCACCAAGTCGTCGGTCACCGCAGCAATCAGCTGCACTTTTCCGCCTTGCACCGCCGCCAAGACAATGACTGCAGTGCCTAGTTTTTGCTTCAAGTCATCGGCCATCGCCCGCAGCTGGTTCATGTCGTTCGCCTGCACTTTCGCGGCCAACACCGGCACGCCGTTTACGTCTTTCACCTGGCGGGTGAGGTGCTCTGCCTCCATATGCGCGAGGCGGGCTGACAGCGATTCGTTTTCGCGCTCGAGCTCTTTCAGCTCGGCAAACAGTCCGTCAAGACGCGCATTCAATTCTTTCGGGCTTGTTTTCAGCTTTTGCGCCGCCTCTTGCAAAATAGCCAGCTGTTCGCTCATAAAGCGGTACGCCGCTTCCCCGGTCACCGCCTCAATGCGGCGCGTGCCGGCGCCGATGCCCGATTCGGAGACGATTTTAAACAGGCCGATGGCTGACGTGTTTGGCACATGGCAGCCGCCGCACAGCTCCAAGCTGTAGTCGCCCACCTTCACGACGCGGACGATGTCGCCGTACTTTTCGCCAAACAGCGCCATCGCGCCCATCGCTTTCGCTTCTTCAAGCGGTTTGTAGAAAATGTCGACCGGAAGGCTTTTCCAAATTTGCTCGTTGACGATCGCTTCAATGCGCTCAAGCTCCTCCGGCTTCACTTGCCCGAAGTGGGTAAAGTCAAAACGGAGCCGGTCTGGAGCGACGAGCGAGCCCGCCTGGTTGACATGGCGGCCGAGCACGTCTTTCAGCGCCTGATGGAGCAAATGGGTTGCCGTATGGTTTTTGATAATGCGGGCCCGTTTCGCTTCATCAACGCGCGCCGTATACACCGCACCTTTTTTCACCGTACCGCTCTCGACGACGATCGAATGAAGATGCTGTCCGTTTGGCGCTTTTTGCACATCTTTGACGACCGCCGTTCCCGTCTCGCCGGCAAACGTTCCTTGGTCGGCGATTTGGCCGCCGCTTTCAGCGTAAAACGGCGTCACATCGACGATGATTTGCGCCTCTTCGCCGGCGCGGACTTCCTCGACAAGCTGTCCGTCTTTGACGATGGCGAGAACGGTGGAAGAAGCGACGAGCTCATCGTAGCCGACGAAGCGGCTTTCGTCTTTAATGTCGCCAAGGACGCCGCCTTGCACCTGCATCGAATCCACGTCTTGGCGGGCGGCGCGTGCCCGTTCGCGCTGCCGTTCCATTTCTCGTTCAAACCCGTCATGGTCGACTTTCATTCCCGCTTCTGCCGCGTATTCCTCCGTCAGCTCGATCGGGAAGCCGTACGTATCGTACAGGCGGAACACGTCCTCGCCGGGGATGACGTCGCTTCCTTCGGATTTGGCCTTCTCGATCACGTTGCTTAAAATGGCGAGCCCTTCGTGAAGCGTCTCATGGAACCGCTCCTCCTCACTGCGGATGACGCGGGCGATAAAATCGGCTTTTTCTTTCACTTCCGGATAATAGTCATGCATAATTTCGCCGACAACCGGGACGAGCTCGTACATAAACGGACGCTCAATGCCGATGTGTTTCGCGTAGCGCACGGCGCGGCGGAGCAGGCGGCGCAATACATAGCCGCGGCCCTCGTTTGACGGCAGCGCCCCATCGCCGATCGCAAACGTCACCGCGCGAATATGGTCGGCGATCACTTTAAACGCGACGTCTTTCTCCCGGTCTTCGCCATACCGTTCGCCGGAAATTTGCTCGGTGGCGCGGATGATCGGCATAAACAAGTCGGTTTCAAAGTTTGTCGGCACATCTTGCAAAATCGAGCACATCCGCTCCAAGCCCATGCCGGTGTCGATGTTTTTCTTCGGCAGCGGCGTGTACGTGCCGTCCGGGTTATGGTTGAACTGCGAAAAGACAAGGTTCCATACTTCCAAGTAGCGCTCGTTTTCCCCGCCCGGGTACAGCTCTGGGTCGTTCGGATCGTTGCCGAACGCTTCACCGCGGTCGTAAAAAATTTCCGTATTCGGGCCGCTCGGGCCTTCCCCGATATCCCAGAAGTTTCCTTCGAGGCGGATGATCCGTTCTTCCGGCAGGCCGATTTCGTTGCGCCAAATGTTGTACGCTTCCTCGTCTTCCGGATGGACCGTGACGGACAGCCGTTCCGGATCAAAGCCAATCCATTTGTCGCTCGTTAAAAACTCCCATGCCCAATGAATCGCTTCACGCTTGAAATAATCGCCGATCGAAAAGTTGCCGAGCATTTCAAAAAACGTATGGTGGCGCGCCGTTTTCCCGACATTTTCGATGTCGTTCGTGCGGATCGATTTTTGCGCATTGCAAATGCGCGGATTTTCGGGAATGATGCGGCCGTCAAAATACTTTTTCAACGTCGCGACGCCGCTGTTGATCCACAGCAGCGACGGGTCGTCAACCGGAATGAGCGACGCGCTCGGCTCCACCGCATGGCCTTTTTCCTGGAAAAACTGCAAAAACATGCGCCGCACTTCGGCAGATGTCAGTTTCTTCATGATGATCCTCCCCTTTGTTTTTTCTATAAAAAAACTCCCATCCCTTGGCAGGGACGAGAGTTGCGCTCGCGGTACCACCCTGTTTATGGGCACAAAACGCCCATCACCTCTTCGGCCGTAACGCAGCCTTGCGTCAGGTTTTGCCTGCGCTCCGGATTAGCCTTCTGTTGCCCTTCATCTGGAATTTCTTTCAGCCGCGGAAATTCCTCTCTGTGCGCCGGTTGCGCGTTAAGATGGACTGCAACATACTCGATCCGTCATCGCGTTATGTATTCGCTTTGTTCATTGAAAGATTATAGACAAGCAACAGGCGTTTGTCAATGCGGGGCGTAATGTTCTTTCCAGTGCGATACGGCCACTTTCAGCACCGCTGCAGTGGGGACGGCGAGGATGAGGCCGGGCACGCCGGCCAGCTCGCCGCCGGCAAACAGTGCCAGCATGATGGCAAGCGGATGCATATGCACGCTTTTGCCGACAATGAGCGGTGATAAAACGTTCCCTTCAAGAAACTGCAAGGCAAAAATGATGATCAGCACGATGATCACCATTTTGAGCGAGATGGTCGCCGCCAAAATCACAGCCGGAATCGCGCCGAGCAACGGGCCGAAGTACGGAATGATGTTCGTCAGCCCGATGATAAATCCAAGCAAAAGCGGATAGTCCATGCCGGCGAGCCAAAGGCCGAGCGCCGCCGCGAGGCCGATCGCCGCGCAGACGAACAGCTGGCCGCGAATATAGCCGCCAAGCGACTCGTCGACATCTTTTAAAAACGCCATCCCCGGTTCGCGCCATCGCTTTGGCGTCATGTACCAAACCGCTCTTTTCAACACCTCAATGTCTTTTAGCATATAAAACACGATAAATGGGATGAGCAAAAGCGTCGCCGCCGAACCGATGAATGATTTGGCGGCGTCGATCGCCATCGTCACCGCTCCCGCCGCCGCCTCTTCGAGTTGGACAAACATCGCTTCAATGCGCGTATGCACTTCCATCGGCCATGTCGATGTTTCATCATGAACATGGCGCGCCCACCGGCGGTATGTATCCATTAATGACGGCAGCTGCTCGTCCAATTCCCGCAGCTGGGCGATGAATAGCGGCACGCCGCGGTAAAGCCCGTAGCCGACAGCTCCGAAAAACAAAACGTAAATGAGCAAAATGGCCAGCGCGCGCGGCACCCCTTTGCGATGGATGAACTCCACGAGCGGATGAAGCAGGTACGTAATAAACGCCGCCAGCAAAAACGGGGCTAAGGCGGTGGCGACAAAATCGACGACCGGCCACCATACGTCTTTCATCCGGACGATTAAATACACGATTGCGGTAACTAACAGCCACTTTCCAATGCGCAAAAATGACAGCCATTGCTGCTCGCCCATCGCCACACCTCCTACCGTTTAGTGTAGGAGATGAAGTTGGAAATATGCTTCCGTTATCTCTTCCACTATTTCACAAAAAAGCAAGCCGCCCCCGCCGCGCGGGCGGGAAGCGGCAACGGCTTTAACGGATCGCCTGCATCAAGCGGCGGCGCATTCTCCGCATCGTGCGGCCGTTCGTCCAACCGTTGCGCTGGGCGAGCTGGTATGCAGCGACACCCAACCCGACAGCCAACAGCGACGTCATCGTCCGGTTCATGCTTGTCCCCCCTAATATGGGATCGTGCGCTCATGGTCGTCAAACAAGTCATCCAAGGAGCTTAACGTCCCGTCTTCCTCGACTTGATGGGCGTGGATCATCCCTTTCGAGACGGACAGCTCAATGAAGCAATCCCAGCAATAATACTGGTTGACACCAATTTTCCCCAGATTTTTTCGCTTGCAATTGGGGCAAATGAGCATCGACAGCCACTCTCCTTACATCATAGTTTCCACGGTGATGACGCCTTCCCTGGCGGTGAACGGAACTGCCTCCATCCGTTTCTTTCCTTCGGTCAAATCAGAAAAAAATCCCTCGCTGATCTCGTATCCATCAATCTTGCCCAATTGCCCGTCAAAGTATACATCATCCAGCAGTCCGATCGCTTTTCCGTTCGCAGCAACGACCATGCTGCCGGCAAGGCCGCGTTCACCGTAAAGAGAGTGGCCGCTCTCGGCAGAGGGAAATGGCTGGAAGCTGTCAGCATCATGGATGATGACTTTATCGTTTTGCAACGACTGCACGGCGGAAAGCGGCAAGTAGCGGCGGCGGCCAAACAAACCGCCCCGTTCCGCTACCAACCCTTTGACCGTGCCGTGGCTGGTAAACCAAATGTCCGCGATCGTCCCGACCGCTTTCCCTGTCGTTTGCTCATAAATGGGAAGCCCTTTGACGTCGGAAAACGTCCGCATCATTCTCCCACCTTTCCAGCCACCTTTAGCTTGTCTCATCATCCATAAAGTCATACGGCGTAACGTTTTCCATCCCGATGTTCGCATCCTCAAACGGCAGCTCCCTTTCACCCAACGGCGCCGCCGCGGCCGTCAGCTTTTCGGCGAGCGCCGTCTGGCGGCCGCTGTCGCTCCGCTGGGCGACGCCAAGCCGAAACGCTTCCTCTTCGCCGCACAAGATGAGAAATTGTTTGCTTCGCGTCACCGCCGTATAGAGCAAGTTTCGTTTCAACATCCGGTAGTAGCTTTTTACGACGGGCAAGATGACAATCGGAAATTCGCTCCCTTGTGCTTTATGGACCGAGCAGCAATACGCATGCGTAATTTGCGCCAAGTCTTGCCTTGTGTATGTGACCTCAATGCCATCGAATGAGACAACGAGCAAATCTTGCTTTTCAATATTTTCCTTGGCGTAAAAAATGGCAACGATTTCGCCGATGTCGCCGTTAAATACATTGTCTTCCGGTTGATTGACAAGCTGCAGCACTTTGTCGCCGACCCGGTATACGACCTCGCCGACCGCCAGCTCCCGCTTTCCGGCAGCCGGAGGGTTGAACAGCTCCTGCAGCACTTTGTTCAACTGGTCGATGCCGGCCGGGCCGCGGTACATCGGGGCGAGCACTTGAATATCTTTGACGGAAAACCCTTTTTTGCGGGCGTTGTCGGCGATTTGCCGGACGACGTCCGCCACTTGTCCGGCGCGGCAGCGGATGAAGGAACGATCCGCCTTGGGAGCGGTCAAGTCGGCCGGCACCATCCCGCGCTTCATCTCATGGGCGAGCTCAATGATCGACGACCCTTCCGCCTGGCGGTACACGTCAGTCAGCCGCACGGACGGAATAACGCCTGATTGAAGCAAATCTTTCAGCACTTGTCCAGGCCCCACAGAAGGCAATTGGTCTTCGTCGCCGACGAAAACGACTTGCATGCCGTTTGGCACCGCTTTGAGCAGCTGATTGGCCAGCCATGTGTCGACCATTGACATTTCGTCCACAATCAGCAGCCGGCCGGCGATCGGCTCATCTTCATCGCGGCTGAACCCTTCCGCCCCGTTCCAGCCGAGCAGCCGGTGAATCGTCGCGGCTGGCAGCCCGGTCGCCTCGCTCATCCGTTTCGCCGCCCGGCCGGTCGGTGCGGCAAGCAGCACGGGAAACGGCTCGTCATGTTTATAATCAGCGGGATCAAGCGAGATGCCGTTGAGCGCGGCAAACAGCTCGACAATGCCTCGAATGACCGTCGTCTTCCCCGTGCCCGGACCGCCGGTCAAAATAAAAAGCGGCGAGGAAAGGGCGCGCTCGATGGCCTCTTTTTGCTGGGGGGCGTATTGCATGCCAAGCCGCTCCTCAAGCGCCCCGAGCGCCAATAAAAACTCCGACTCGGCAAACGCGGCCGGAGGCGGCTGCCCGAGCAGCCGCTTAATGTTGGAGACGATCCCTTTCTCGGCGAAGTAAAGGGAGGGGAGATAATAACGCCCTTGCTCGGCGATCAGCTTCCCTTCCTCGCTTAACATCAGAAGCGTTTGGCCGATCGCTTGTTCATCCACCGCACCGCTTTGCCTTCCATCAAGCAGCTCCCCGATGCGCTCCATCAGCTCTTCCTCGCGCAAATACACGTGCCCTTCCTGCAAGCACGCCTGTTCGAGAACAAACAGCGAAGCAGCGCGCAGCCGGGCCGGATGGCTGCCGGAAATGCCGAGCTGGCGGCCGAGCTCATCGGCGCGTCCAAAACCGATTCCTTCAATGTCCTCGACGAGTTGATACGGGTTCTCGTGGATGATGTCAATCGCCTCTTCGCCATACGCTTGGTAAATTTTCATGGCCAGCTGCGGGCCGAACCCAAACTGGGCAAGGGCAATCATCGTTTGTTCCAATCCTTCGTGAGCGCGGAGCGATTCGTACAATCGTTTCGCTTTTTGCTTCGTCAGCTTCGGCACTTTCAAAAGCGCATCCGGGTCGCGCAAAATCGCAGCGATCGCGTTTTCGCCAAGCGCCTCGACAATCGCCGCCGCTGTTTTTTTGCCGATCCCTTTAAACAAGCCGCTCGACAAATAATGGATGACCCCTTCTTTCGTGTTGGGAAGCTGTTTGCGGAACTGTTCGGCCGCATACTGTCGGCCAAAGCGCGGGTGTTGGCGGAACTGGCCGTAAAAGACATATACGTCTCCTTCATGCAAGCGTGGAAAATAGCCGGTGACGATGACTTCCTCCTCGACCGGCTCCTCATTCGTCTCTTCAACGCGAATGCGGGCGACGGTATAAAGCGTTTCCTCATTGTGGAAGATGACTGACAAACATGCTCCCTTAATGAACGTGCGTCCGTCCAAGGCAAGCGTTTGCTGCTCTTGCAAGAACGATCCCCCGCCTTTTTACGGCGCAAGCCGCTTTTCCATCAGTTTTTTCCCGTACCCGGCGAGCAGATGATCCGGCTTGGCGTCCAGCGCGGCCGCAAACCAATCGCGGGCGGCTGCCCAGTCGTCTTGATACGCATAAATGACGCCTAAATTGTAATACGCATCAGCGTGGCCCGGCTGGAGCGCAATCGTTTTTTCAAAATACCGTTTCGCCTCTTCCACATATTCGAGGTGGGCAAGGCAAAGACCAAGTTGAAAGAGCGCTTCAGCATCCGTTTCATTCAGTTCGGCCGCCCGTTGCAAATACGGCAGCGCCAGGCGCGGCATCTCCAGCCGCAACAGCGACATGCCGAGCATAAAATGTGTATCCGCATCATTCAGCCCGAGCTGAAGCGCCCGCTCAAACATGTCTTTCGCCTGGGCGAACTGCTCGCGTTTGTAATGCACTGTGCCGATGCCGTAATACGCGGCCGCCGCCCGCTCATCGAGCGCCAGCGCCTGTCGGAAGCAGTCGAGCGCTTTCTCTTCCTCGCCGGCCGCAGCCAAAACGGTGCCGATGTTAATGTAGCCGGCCGGGTCTTCGGGCTGTTCCTGGACCGCTTTTGAAAAGCAACGGAGCGCCTCTTCATGCTCCCCGGCGCGCATATGCAAAAGCCCTTGTTCGTTCCAATTGGCCACCGCTCATCCCCCATTTCCTGCCGTTCGTTTTGCCTGCATGTCTGATCCGCGCTGCAGCGGCGCACAAAACAGAGATCAGCCGACATACCAAAGCTTTTCGCCGTTGCGGAACACTTCATCGATGATGCCGCCGCCAAGACACTCCTCGCCGTTGTAGAACACAACCGCCTGCCCCGGCGTCACCGCCCGCGCCGGCTCATCGAACACGACTTCGGCTTTGCCGTCTGGAAGCGGTCGAACTTCGACGCCGACATCCGGCTGGCGATAGCGGAATTTCGCCGTACAGCGGAACGGCGCTTCCGGTTTGCGGTCAGACACCCAGTTGACATCGATCGCTTTTAATGATGTGGAGTACAAATAATCGTTTTCAAACCCTTGGGCGACATACAACACGTTTTCGCGCACATCCTTGCCGACGACAAACCACGGCTCGCCGCCGCCGCCGATGCCAAGGCCGTGGCGCTGGCCGATCGTGTAATACATCACCCCGTCATGCCGCCCTTTCACTTCGCCGTCAAGCGTTTTCATTACCCCTGGCTGAGCCGGCAAATACTGGCTTAAAAATTCTTTGAAGTCCCGCTCGCCGATAAAGCAAATGCCGGTGCTGTCCTTTTTCCCGGCGGTGGCAAGCCCTGCTTCTTTCGCAAGGCGGCGGACGTCCGCCTTGTGCAAATGGCCGATTGGGAACATCACTTTTGACAGCTGGGCTTGGCCGAGCTGGTTCAAAAAGTACGTCTGATCTTTGTTCGGATCAGCGCCGCGCAGCATTTTATACTCGCCATCGCGAAATTCGACGCGGGCGTAATGGCCGGTCGCCACGTAGTCGGCGCCGATCGACATGGCGTGGTCCAAAAACGCCTTGAATTTGATCTCTTTGTTGCACATCACGTCCGGGTTCGGGGTGCGACCGGCTTTGTATTCATTCAAAAAGTACGTAAACACTTTGTCCCAATACTGTTTTTCAAAATTGACCGCATAATACGGAATGCCGATTTGATTGCAGACGCGCACGACATCTTCATAATCTTCGGTCGCCGTGCAAACGCCGTTTTCATCGGTGTCGTCCCAGTTTTTCATGAAAATGCCGATCACATCGTACCCTTGTTCTTTCAGCAACAAAGCAGCAACCGACGAGTCGACCCCGCCTGACATGCCGACGACGACGCGCGTTTCGTGCGGGGCTTTGTTCATGATGCTTCGCCTCCTTACCGATTGGTCAGCCGCTTGACGATGTTGACCGTTTCTTCCGCGGCTTGCTCAATTTGTTCCTTTGTATTGCCGAGCCCAAAGCTGAAGCGGACGGACGAGCGAATGCGCTCCGATTCTTTTCCGCACATGGCCACGAGCACATGCGACGGATCGATCGACCCGGCCGTGCATGCTGAGCCGCTTGAGGCGGCAATGCCCGCCAAATCGAGATTGACAAGCAGCGATTCCACGTTCGTTCCCGGGAAGGCGACATTTAAAATGTGCGGCAAGCCGTCCGGACTGCCGTTGACCACATAGTCGATGCCCGAAGAGCGGAAAATATCGATCATCGCTTCACGCCAAGCCGCATATTGCTTGCGTTTGTCGCCCCTCGTCCGCTCGGCGATCTCCGCCGCCTGCGCCAAACCGATAATGCCCGGCACATTTTCCGTTCCGGCGCGCCGCTTCCGCTCTTGCTCCCCGCCGAAAAGGAGCGGAGCGATTTTCACCGTTTCGCGCACATAAAGCGCCCCAATTCCTTTTGGACCGTTAATTTTATGGCTTGAGAGCGACAGCAAATCAATCCCGTACTCATTGACATCGATCGGAATGAGGCCGTATGCTTGGACGGCATCGGTATGGAAATAAGCCGGATGGTCGCGCAAAAGCGCGCCAATTTCGCGGATCGGCTGAATCGTGCCCACTTCATTGTTGGCGAACATGACCGATACGACAATCGTCTCGTCGCGCAGCGCGGCTTTCACGTCATCCGCCGAGACCATCCCTTGTTCATTGACCGGCAAATACGTCACCTCAAACCCTTGCGTCTCTAAATATTCACAGGCGCGCAGCACGGCGTGGTGCTCAATGGCAGTCGTAATAATATGACGGCCGCGGCTGCGGTTGGCCATCGCCGTCCCGATGAGCGCGAAGTTGTCGGCTTCCGTTCCCCCGCTTGTGAACACGATTTCCGTCTCTTTCGCCCCGATCGAGCGGGCGATGACAGCCCGCGCCTCATCAACGCCCCGGCGGCTTTGCCGGCCAAAGTAATGGATGCTAGACGGGTTGCCGAACTGTTCGGTCATCCAATGGACCATGCCGGCTGCCACTTCCGGGTGAACGGGAGAGGTGGCGGCATGATCCAAGTAAATCCGTTGCACCGGTCATTCCCCTTTCTGTTGCTTAAATATAAAACATATATGCCCCTTCGTCTCCATCGCTATACTTCGCCAAATCTTCAAGCGTCGTGCTGTCAAGCACTTCCTCGACCGCATCGCGGATGCGAATCCATAGCTCGCGCTTCGCCGGCTCCTCCTCTTCCAGCTCCTCAACCGGGGTCAACGGTCCTTCCAGCACGCGCAAAATGTCGCCGGCGGTAATTTTCGCCGGATGCTCGGCAAGCACATAGCCGCCATACGCCCCGCGGATGCTTTTGACAAGCCCGGCGTTGCGCAGCGGCGTCACAAGCTGCTCGAGGTAATGTTCTGATAAATTGTTGGCTTTGGCAATCGAACGAAGCGAAATCGGACGGTCGCCATATTTTTTCGCCAATTCAATCATAATCGTCAGCCCATACCGGCCTTTCGTTGAAATTTTCATCATATCCCCCCTAAAGAAACGACATCATGAAGAGGCCGGCAAAATACAAACTTCCGCGCAGCCATGGCATATATCGATGAACCATGATCGTCATGTTCCCCCTCTTGGAAAATCGCCTGTGTTATTATACCATAAATGCCCCGCACGTTCACGGACTAGCCTTGCCGCCATGCTTTAACTGCTCAAGCCGCCGGTACACCTTGGCGTAATGTTTTTCCTCGCCATGCTCTTTCGGTTCATAATAGCGGACGCCTTCTAGAGCGGAGGGCAAATACGCTTGCGCCACCCAGCCGTTCGGATAATCGTGCGGATATAAATAGCCTTGTCCGTGCCCAAGCAAAGCCGCTCCTTTGTAATGGGCATCTTTCAAATGATCGGGAATGTCGCCAAGTTTGCCGGCGCGCACATCGGCCAGCGCGGCATCGAGCGCCTTGTAGGCGCTGTTGGATTTCGGGCTCAAGCAAAGTTCGATCGTCACAACCGAAAGCGGGATGCGCGCTTCCGGCAGCCCGATCCGCTCCGCTGCCGCCACCGCCGCCTGCACCTTCACGCCCATCATCGGATTGGCAAGCCCAATATCCTCATAGGCGATCACAAGCAGCCGCCGGCAAACGGCCGCCAAGTCACCGCCTTCAAGCAAGCGTGCCAAGTAATGAAGGGCGGCATCGACATCGCTGCCGCGCACGCTTTTTTGAAAAGCCGACAGCAGCGAGTAATAGTGATCGCCATATTTGTCATGGACAAAGCCGCGATTCGCCGTGCATGAAGCGACAACCGTTTCATCGATATACAGGCGGCCGTCGCGCTCATCAGCCGCCGCCACCGCCGCCTCAAGAAGCGAAAGCGCGGCGCGCGCATCCCCGCCGGCCGCCGCGGCCAAGCGCCATAGAAGCGCCTCCTCGATCATGATCGACATCTCTCCAAAACCGCGTTCCGAATCGGCGAGCGCCCGTTTCAAAATTACGATTAAATCCTCGGGCTCAAGCCGTTTCAACTGCTGAATTTGCCCGCACCGGCTGCGAATGGCTGGGTTCACTTCGTGAAACGGGTTTTCCGTCGTCGCCCCAATGAGCGTGATGAGCCCTGATTCCATATGGGGGAGAAGCACATCTTGCTGGGCTTTATTTAGCCGGTGGATTTCATCGATAAACAAAAGGACATTGCCCGACCAACGCGCCGCCTCAGCCGCCTCTTCGATCTCCTTTTTTCCGGCGGCCGTTGCGTTTAAAGCCACCAGCTCCCGTCCGGCCGTGCGGGCGATGGCATAAGCGAGCGACGTCTTTCCCGTTCCCGGTTCCCCATACAGCAAAAGCGACGGCACCCATCCTTTTTTTACCATTTTATAAAGCGGCGTCCCCGGCCCGATCAAATGCGCTTGTCCGACAATCTCATCGATCGTCCGCGGGCGCATCCGCACCGCCAGCGGCTCTGTCGTATTTCGCATGCGAATCCCTCCTGCGTTTCATTGTACAGCGGCGGCGGCGGTTTCGCCAAATCGAATCTTCCGCTTTGCGCCTTTACCGGCCTCGCCGGCGGAAAGGATATGCCGAAAATCGACAACCTGGAGTTTAAAGTGGAAAAAGGACGGAAAAACTATTATCATATCAACATTACATTTGCGGGGTGGACAGCATGAAGACGAGACAAGATGCATGGTCGCATGAAGAGGATGTACTGCTTGCAGAAACGGTACTGCAATACATACGCGAAGGCAAAACGCAGCTCGCCGCCTTCGAAAAGGTCGGAAAACAGTTGCGGCGGACGGCGGCGGCATGCGGGTTTCGCTGGAACGCCGAGGTGCGGAAACGGCACCTTGAAGCCATTGAACAGGCAAAAAAACAGCGAAAAGAACGGAAACGGGCATTGGAAATGATGAAAAAATGGCAAAAGGAGGCGGCCGCCGTATCGTTCGGCGCCCCTGACAATCCGAAGCTTGCCGAGGGATCGTCCCCGTTTCTCCCGGCTACCACGTTGACGCTTGACGAGTGCATTTCCTTTTTGCAAAGGCTGCGGAACGACGTTGAGCAGCTGGAAGCCGCCCGCCGGGAAAACGAGCGACTGAAACGGGAACGGGCGGAGTGGCAGGCTCGCAATGAACAGTTGGCCAAAAAGGCCGAACGCTTGGAAGCGCGCCAGACGACGGTGCGCGAAGATTACGAGGCGCTCGTCAAAATTATGGCCCGCGCCCGTCAGCTTGCCTCCGAAGAAGGCGACCGCTTTTCCCTCGCCCAGCTTCTTCTCTCCGAAACGGGCGGACAAGTCGAACCGATGGCCCATTCATAACGAAACAAGAGGCAATGGCATGCATCGCCCCTTGTCTGCCCATCGTTTCCTCATTCGCCGACGCGGGCGATGGGGATGTCTTTTAACAATTCATTGATGACGTAAGACGCCATAATGAGCCCGGCAACCGACGGAACAAACGCATTCGATGACGGCGGCATTTTCGCTTTGCGGATCGGCGAAGCATCGTTGCCGACGACTTGGCGGACGTCTTCGCGGATTTTCACCGGTTTTTCGTCGGAAAAGACGACCGGTATGCCGCGGCGAATCCCTTCTTTGCGCAGCTTGGCGCGGATGACTTTCGCAATCGGATCGGTGTGCGTTTTTGAAATGTCGACAATGCGAAAGCGGGTCGGATCCATTTTGTTTGCCGCCCCCATGCTCGAGATGATCGGAATGCCGCGCTTAAGGCATTGTTTCATTAAATGCACTTTATACACGATCGTGTCGGACGCATCGATGACAAAATCCAAGTCATAGGCAAAAAACTGCTCATACGTCTCTTCCGTATAAAACATTTGCAAAGCGATGACCTCGCACTCCGGGTTAATGTCGGCGATGCGTTCTTTCATCAGCTCGACTTTCGGGCGGCCGATCGTTGACAATAAGGCGTGGATTTGCCGGTTAATGTTCGTAATATCAACATTGTCGCGGTCCACCAGCACCAACCGGCCGACGCCGGAGCGGGCAAGTGCCTCGACGGCAAACGACCCGACACCGCCGACGCCAAGCACCGCCACGGTGGCGTTTTTTAAGCGTTCCAGCCCTTCTTTGCCAATCGCGAGTTCATTGCGGGAAAATTGGTGCAGCATCGTTCTCCTCTCCGTTTGCTTCAAAATTGATGTTTATGCCGCTTTTTATCCTACCATCAAGACAGCAAAAGAGGCAACGGCATTTTGCTGGCAAAACAAAACCCCTATGCGGCCATCCGCATAGGGGAAATGCTGTTGATTCCTTAATGTCGCCAGTCCCAATCGTGCCGTCGATGCCTTCGTTTTGAACCCGCTCTCCCATAGGTGGGTGCCCTGTTCCAAGGTTTGCGCTTCCCCTGTGACGAAGGGGCGTGCACGCCGCTTGGAAACCCCGGGCTCCCGGATCATCTACTGTTCGGTCAAAACGATGGGTGACTCGACGAACACATTAGGACGGTGTGTTGCTTTGATTGTATCATATTTTTTCGCGTTTGTGAACCTCTGCCGCCAATGTTTCTCCTTCCAACGGCGCCATTATTCCTCACGAGGAAGCACAACGGCCAAATGCAGCTCCTCGAGCTGCTTTTCGCTGACCGGGCCCGGCGCTTCCGTCAATAGGCAGCTCGCACTCGCCGTTTTCGGGAAGGCGATCGTGTCGCGCAAGTTCGTGCGCCCCGCAAGCAGCATGACGAGCCGGTCGAGGCCGAGGGCGATGCCGCCATGCGGCGGGGTGCCGTATTCAAACGCCTCAAGCAGGAAGCCGAATTGGCGGCGCGCTTCTTCTTTGCTGAACCCTAAAGCCTGGAACATTTTTTCTTGCACGTCGCGCTCGAAAATGCGGAGCGAACCGCCGCCGAGCTCGTACCCGTTTAACACTAAATCGTACGCCTGTGCGCGAACGGCGCCCGGGTTTGTCTCAAGCAGCGGAATGTCGTCGCGCACCGGCATCGTAAACGGATGGTGGGCGGCGTAGTAGCGTCCTTCTTCTTCGTCGTACTCCAACAGCGGCCAGTCGGTGACCCATAAAAACGCCAGTCTCGTTTCATCGATCAAACCGAGCTCTTTGCCAAGCTTCAGCCGGAGCGCCCCAAGCGCAGCGGCGACGACCGCAGGCCGGTCAGCGACAAACAGAAGCAAGTCTCCGTCGTCGACAGCGAGCAGCTGCCGCAATGCCGTCTGTTCGTCGGCGGTGAAAAATTTGGCGATCGGCCCTTTCAGCTCATCTCCTTCCGCTTTCAGCCAGGCGAGCCCTTTCGCCCCGTAGCGGGCCGCAAATTCGCCTAACGCGTCGATGTCTTTGCGCGAATAGCGGCTTGCAGCGCCTTTGACGTTGATCGCCTTCACTTGCCCGCCTTCCTTGACCGTGCGGGCGAACACTTGAAACGCCGAATCCCGGACGGCTTCAGATACATCGACGAGCTCAAGGCCAAAGCGCACATCCGGTTTATCGGAACCGTAGCGGTTCATCGCTTCGGCATACGTCATGCGCGGGAACGGGCGCGGGATATCGATGCCTTTGGCCGCTTTGACGACCGCCGCCATCATCCGCTCCGTTAAATCGATAATATCTTCCTGGCTGATAAACGACATTTCAATATCGATTTGCGTAAACTCCGGCTGGCGGTCGGCGCGCAAGTCTTCATCGCGGAAGCAGCGGGCGATCTGGTAATAGCGCTCAAAGCCGCCGACCATCAGCAGCTGCTTAAAAATTTGCGGCGACTGCGGCAAAGCGTAAAACTCGCCAGGGTGGACGCGGCTTGGCACTAAATAGTCGCGCGCCCCCTCCGGCGTGCTTTTCGTCAACATCGGCGTCTCGATTTCCAAAAAGCGCTCGCCATCCAAAAAGTCGCGCACCGCTTTCGTCACTTTATGGCGAAGCGCAAGCGTCTGAAACATGACCGGGCGGCGCAAATCCAAATACCGATACTTTAAGCGCACATCTTCCGCCGCGTCCGTATCGTCGGAAATGGCAAACGGCGGCGTTTTCGCTTCGTTGATAATGTCAATTCGCTCGGCTTGGATTTCAATGCGGCCGGTCGCAATGTTCGGATTGACCGTCTCCGGTGCGCGGGCGACGACCGTTCCTTCGACGCTTAAAACGTATTCGCTCCGCACGCGTTCCGCTGCCGCCAACGCCTCGGCCGAGACGTCGGGGCTGGCGACGACTTGGACAATGCCGGTCCGGTCGCGCAAATCAATGAAAATGAGCCCGCCTAAGTCGCGGCGTTTTTGCACCCACCCTTTCAATATGACGCGCTCGCCAACCGCTGTTTCCGGCACTTCCCCACAATAATACGTCCGCTGCATCGTGTTACTCCTCCCGTCCTGTCCGTTTTGCCAAAACATGCGCCAGTTCGCCAAACGGCACTTTCATCTGCTCGCCGCTGGCCATGTCTTTAACGGTTGCCGCCCCGCTTTCCAGCTCTTCGTCGCCGATCATGGCGACAAACGACGCACCAAGCCGGTCGGCCGCTTTCAGCTGGGCTTTCATTTTCCGCCCCAAATAGTCTTGATCAACGCGCAGTCCGGCGCGGCGCAATTCATAGACGAGGCGGACCGCTTCCGTTTTCGCCTGCTCGCCGACGGCGACGACGTAGCAATCGAGCCCGCGGCGGACCGGCAGCTCTCCCCCTTCCGCCTCGAGAGCCGCCAGGAGGCGCTCAATGCTGAGCGCAAAGCCGATGCCCGGCGTTTCCGGACCGCCGATTTCTTGGACGAGCCCGTTGTAACGACCGCCGCCGCACAGCGTCGCCCCCGCCCCGAATCCTTCGAGATCGCTCATAATTTCAAATGTCGTATGGTTGTAGTAGTCGAGCCCGCGCACGAGCCGGGAGTCGATGACAAACGGAATGTCGAGCACCGCCAAATAGTGCTTCACTTTTTCAAAGTAAGCGCGCGATTCATCGTTCAAATAGTCCAAAATCGACGGCGCCGTCGCCATCAGTTCATGGCCGCGGTCCTTTTTGCAGTCGAGAATGCGAAGCGGATTCGTCTGAAGACGTGCTTGGCAATCTTCGCACAGCTCATGAATGCGGCTTTCAAAATGGCGAACAAGCGCCTCGCGGTGCGCCCGGCGGCTGTCAAGGTCGCCTAGGCTGTTGATCACCAGCCGGATATGCTGCAGCCCGAGTTCGTTATAAATGTGCATCGCCAGTGCGATCACTTCCGCATCGACCGCTGGATCGCTGCTGCCAAGCACTTCGACGCCAAACTGCACAAACTGGCGGAACCGCCCCGATTCAGGCCGTTCATAGCGGAACATCGGTCCAGTGTAATAGAGCTTGACCGGCTGGTTCGGGCTGCCGTACAGCTTATGCTCGACAAACGCTCTGGCAACCGGCGCTGTTCCTTCCGGGCGGAGCGTCAACGCGCGGCCGCCTTTGTCTTCAAACGTGTACATTTCTTTTTGCACGATGTCGGTCGTATCGCCGACCCCGCGCAAAAACAGCTCCGTATGTTCAAAAATCGGTGTGCGGATTTCCTCATAGCCATACCGTCCGCAAAGGTTGCGGACGACTTGCTCGACATGCTGCCATTTTTCCGTTTCACCCGGCAGCACATCCTGCGTCCCTCTTGGAATTTGAAACGGCATGTTCAATCCTCCTTTGCCCAAAATAAAAACGCCCTTGTCCCCATGACCATAGGGACGAGAGCGTCATTCCCGCGGTGCCACCCTAATTGAAGCCGATCGGCTTCCGCTTGTCGCCATTAACGCATGGCACACGTTCCCCTTTACTGGCGCAAAGCGCGTTCAAAGAGAAACCTACGGAGTGTCTTTCGTTAAGCCATCATGGAGAAGCGCTCGCAGCCTTGGGCGCTTCCTCTCTGGCCATGTGGGCCTTAACTACTTTTCTCCATCATCGGTTGTTCCGTATGAGAAAGATGTAATTTTATATTACGGATAATCTCGGCCGTTTGTCAAGTTGTCCTAGCGGCTGTGATCCATGGTTTTTCGCAAAGAGAAAAACCTTGATGTCTCATCGTATTTTTGATCTTAGTTTAAAAAAAGAGAGCCAATTCGTTGAACCGCCCCTCCATGGGATCGAAGAGGCGGTCCACCTTCGGCCCTCTTTAATGGCGAATCAAATAATCAAACGCGCTTAACGCCGCGGTTGCACCCGAGCCCATCGAGATAATGATTTGCTTATAGGCGCTGTCCGTGCAGTCGCCGGCGGCAAAGACACCTTCAAGGCTCGTCGCGCCGCGTTTGTCGACGATGATTTCACCGAAGCGATTCCGTTCCACCGTTCCTTCCAACCATTCGGTGTTCGGCACAAGGCCGATTTGCACGAACACGCCTTGCAATTCGATATGATGTTCTTCTCCTGTTTCCCGGTCAATGTACGTCAAGCCGTTGACTTTGTCCGTGCCGGTGATTTCCGTCGTTTGCGCGTTTTTTATCACCGTTACGTTCGGCAGGCTGTACAACCGGTTTTGCAGCACAGCATCCGCCTTGAGTTCAGGGGCGAACTCCAGCAGCGTCACATGGCTGGCAATGCCGGCGAGGTCAATCGCCGCTTCGACGCCGGAGTTGCCGCCGCCGATGACCGCCACATGCTTGCCTTCAAACAGCGGACCGTCGCAGTGCGGGCAGTAGGCGACGCCTTTGTTTTTGAACTCGTCCTCGCCCGGCACACCGAGATTACGCCAGCGAGCGCCGGTGGCGATAATGACCGTCTTGCTTTTCAGCACAGCGCCGTTTTCTAGCTCGACTTCAATCAAGTCTTTTTTCTCGAGCCGTTTTGCGCGCTGTGAACTCATGACGTCGACGTCGTACTGCTTTACATGCTCTTCTAGGCTGGCCGCCAGTTTCGGCCCTTCCGTATATTTGACGCTAATAAAGTTCTCGATAGCGAGCGTGTCCAAAATTTGCCCGCCGAAACGCTCCGCGACAATGCCGGTGCGGATGCCTTTGCGCGCTGCATAAATCGCCGCTGCCGCTCCAGCCGGTCCACCGCCGACAACGAGTACATCAAACGGATCCTTATTGGCAAAATCGGAAGCATCTGGTGCGCTTCCTAATTTGGCAAGAATATCTTCAATCGACATGCGGCCGCTCGCGAACAGTTTGCCATTTAAAAAGACCGTCGGCACAGCCATGATCCCTTTTTGCTCCGCTTCTTCTTTAAACGCCGCCCCGTCGATCATCGTATGCGAAATGTCTGGGTTCAACACGCTCATAATGTTGAGCGCTTGGACGACGTCCGGGCAGTTGTGGCAGGTCAAGCTGACGTACGTTTCAAAATGATGTTTGCCTCTGATTTGTTGAATGCGGTCCACGACGTCTTGGCTGACTTTCGGCGGCCGCCCGCTCGCTTGAAGCAGCGCCAAAACGAGGGACGTAAATTCATGGCCGAGCGGCACGCCGGCGAAGGTGATGCCGGTGTTTTCGCCGACCCGGTTGACGCTGAAGCTCGGTGTTCGTTCCAGTTTTGCTTTCTCCACCTTGATTTTTGGCGACATGGCCGTCAGTTCATCGATCAAGGCAAGGAGATCGCGGGAAACTGGATCGTCTCCCGCGCTTACCGTCAAGACAATATCATTTTCAAGCAATTGCAAATACTGGGCTAGTTGCGCCTTGATGTCAGCATCCAGCAGCATCGCCTAAGCCCCCCTTAAATTTTGCCGACGAGGTCTAGGCTTGGCTTCAGCGTTTCCGCTCCTTCTTTCCATTTCGCCGGGCAGACTTCACCCGGGTGGTTGCGCACGTATTGGGCCGCTTTAATTTTATCAATCAGCGTGCTGGCGTTGCGGCCGATGCCGTCCGCATTGATTTCCACCGCTTGAATGACGCCGTCTGGGTCAATGATGAACGTGCCGCGTTGCGCCAATCCTTGTTCTTCATCGAGCACATCAAACATGCGCGACAGTTGATGCGACGGGTCGCCGATCATCACGTATTCGATTTTGCCGATAGCTGGCGATGTATCGTGCCATGCTTTATGAGTAAAGTGGGTGTCGGTCGAAACCGAGTACACTTCCACGCCAAGTTCTTTAAACGTTGCGTAATGATCTTGCAAGTCTTCGAGCTCCGTCGGGCAGACGAACGTAAAGTCCGCTGGATAGAAGCAAACGATGCTCCATTTCCCCATGAAGTCTTGCTCTGTCACTTCGATGAATTCGCCGTTGTGATACGCTTGTGCTCGGAATGGTTGCACTTTTTTTCCTACGAGTGACATTCTTCATCTACCTCCTGTGACTGCTGATTAGATTATAATAATTTTAATACGATATTCATTATCATATGGGCGTCCGCATTTGTCAACACATATGCTTAAATTTCTTTCCATTCCCCTCTGTCATTTTCACACACCACGGCGCGCGCCTGTAAAAACGCACAACAAATTCCCGGCCGGCTTTTGTTTACGGGCGGAAGCGCTGCTGCTTCAACATTTGCACATCCCGCAGCGTCACGCCGAACTCCGAAGCCAGCTCAAAGGCGCTATAGTCAGCTTCCACACGCATCCATTCATGGAAATCGGCAGAAAGCACATCGCTTGCCTGGTGCACCTGTTCACTTTTTCTCGTCTGCCGCATCGCCCTCCTCCTTTCTCTGCTATGCCACTGTTTTCATCTTTCCCATTTTTCGCCGAAAATAAAAAAGAAACCGGGAAACGTCATCCGTTTCCCGGTTTGTCCGCACTATCGATGATCAGCGTGACCGGCCCATCGTTCGTCAGCGAGACGTCCATCATCGCACCGAACACGCCGGTTTCCACGCGGACGCCTTTTTCGCGCAAGAAAGTGTTGAACGCCTCATACAGCGGCAGGGCATGATCAGGCTTGGCCGCCGCCATAAAGTTCGGCCGCCGCCCTTTCCGGCAGTCGCCATAAAGGGTGAACTGCGACACGGACAACACTGCCCCGCCGACCTCAAGCAGCGAGCGGTTCATTTTCCCCTGTTCGTCTTCAAAAATGCGCAAATGGGCGATTTTCTCTGCCAAATAGGCGGCGTCGGCTTCCGTGTCGTCGTGCGTGACGCCAAGAAGCACCACAAGCCCGGCGGCGATCGCCCCGACGACCTCGCCGTCGACGGTGACTTTGGCCTGCTTTGCCCGCTGAATGACCGCTCTCATCGTCTTCCTCCTTTCGCCGCCTCTAATTGTTCATGAGGCGCTGAACCGAATAAATGTCGGGAATTTGCTTAATGCGTTCCACCACTTTTTGCAAATGGCTGATATTATGAATGGCGATCGTCATATGGATCGTCGCAATTTTATGGCGATGATCCGAGCGGCCGGAGACGGCGGAAATATCGGTGCGCGTTTCGTTCACCGCCTGCAGCACTTCATTGAGCAAGCCGCGGCGGTCAAACCCGGTGATTTCAATGTCGACGTTATACTCGCGCTCGCCGCCTGTGCCGCTTTCCCATTCGACCGCAATGAGCCGGTCGGCCGCTTCTTCGGTCTTGACGTTCGGGCAGTCGGCGCGGTGGACGGAAATGCCGCGGCCGCGGGTGATAAAGCCGATAATCTCATCGCCCGGCACCGGGTTGCAGCAACGCGACAGGCGGATGAGCAAGTTGTCGACCCCCTGGACGCGAATGCCGCAGTCGCGCTTTTTTCCAGTCGGCAGCTTCGCTTCAAAAACGGCTTCGGCCAGCTTCCGCTCCTGCTCTTCCAAATCGCGCTGCTTCCGCCATTTTTCCGTCAACCGATGGGCGATTTGCGCCGCCGTAATCCCGTGGTAGCCGACTGCCGCATACATATCGTCTTCATTCGAAAAATTAAATTTTTCCGCAACGCGCTTGACGTTGTCCGCCGTCATCACTTCTTTCGGTTCAAAACCGAGGCTGCGCACTTCTTTTTCGACCATTTCTTTTCCTTTTTCGATATTTTCTTCACGCCGCTGTTTTTTGAAAAACTGTCGGATTTTGTTGCGCGCCTGCGACGTCTTGGCGAGCTTCAGCCAGTCCTGGCTTGGACCGTACGAATGTTTCGACGTCAAAATTTCCACGATGTCGCCCGTCTGAAGCTTATAGTCAAGCGGCACCATTTTGCCGTTCACTTTGGCGCCGATCGTTTTATTGCCGATTTCCGAATGGATGCGATAGGCGAAATCGATCGGCACCGACCCGGCTGGCAGCTCGATGACGTCGCCCTTTGGCGTGAAAACGAACACCATATCGGAAAACAAGTCCATCTTGAGCGATTCCATGAACTCTTCGGCATTGCTCGCGTCGTTTTGCCACTCCAAAATTTCCCGAAACCAAGACAGCTTTTCTTCAAATGAATTAGGTTTGATCGTCTTTCCTTCTTTGTACGCCCAATGGGCGGCAATTCCGAACTCGGCGATTTGATGCATTTCGAATGTGCGGATTTGCACCTCGAGCGGCTCGCCCTTGGGGCCGATCACCGTCGTGTGGAGCGACTGGTACATGTTCGGCTTCGGCATGGCGATGTAGTCTTTGAAGCGTCCTGGCATCGGCTTCCAGCATGTATGGATGATGCCGAGCACCGCGTAGCAGTCTTTAATGCTGTTGACAATGATGCGGACGGCAAGCAAATCGTAAATTTCATTAAACTGTTTGTTTTGCATTACCATTTTTCGGTAAATGCTGTAAATATGCTTCGGGCGTCCGGAAATTTCGCACGGGATGTGCACTTCATTAAGTCGTTCGCGCACCTCTTGAATGACCTCTTCCAAATATTGCTCGCGCTCGGCGCGCTTTTTCTTCATCAAATTGACGATGCGGTAGTACTGCTGCGGATTTAAATAGCGAAGCGCCGTATCCTCAAGCTCCCACTTAATTTTCGAAATGCCGAGCCGATGGGCAAGCGGGGCGAAAATTTCAAGCGTCTCATTGGCAATGCGCCGCTGTTTTTCGGCCGGCAAATGTTTCAATGTCCGCATGTTGTGCAGACGGTCGGCCAGCTTGATTAAAATGACGCGGATATCTTGCGCCATGGCCAAAAACATTTTTCGATGGTTTTCCGCCTGCTGCTCTTCCTGCGACTTATATTTAATTTTGCCGAGCTTCGTCACCCCGTCGACAAGCATCGCCACTTCCGCGCCGAACTCGCGCTCAAGGTCTTCTTTTGTCGCCTCGGTGTCTTCGATGACATCATGCAAAAACCCGGCGGCGACTGTTGTGGCATCCATCTTTAAGTCCACCAAAATGCCCGCGACTTGAATGGGGTGGATGATGTATGGTTCGCCCGATTTCCGGAATTGGTCGCGATGGGCGTGCTTGGCAAACTCATACGCCTTTTTCAAAAAGGCAACGTCCTGTTCCGACAAATAACAGCTCGCCTGTTCAAACACTTGCTCCGCTGTCAACACTTGTTCATTCGCCATATGGTTGGATCACCTTTGATTTCCGTAAAATAAAATCCATGCGATAAGACAAAAGCACCGTCACGTTAATAAGAAAGAGCACTCGTGCGAGTGCCCCTTTTTTACTATTGTATCCGAAGAAGCGAATCATGTCGACCATTTAAAACTGCATGAGCGCCAAAATATCGTAGCCTTCCAATTTTTTGCGGCCGCCAAGCTCCGTGAGTTCAATCAAAAACGCCAAGCCAGCCACCACTCCGCCGAGCTGCTCGACCAAATCGATCGTCGCCCGCATCGTGCCGCCCGTCGCCAGCAAGTCATCCGTAATCAACACACGTTGGCCTGGTTTAATGGCGTCTTTATGCATTGTCAGCACGTCTGTCCCATACTCGAGCCCGTACTCGACGCGGACGACTTCGCGCGGCAATTTTCCTTCCTTGCGCACCGGGGCAAACCCGACGCCGAGCGCGTAGGCGACCGGGCAGCCGATAATAAAGCCGCGCGCTTCCGGACCGACGACGATATCGATCTGCTTTTCGCGCGCATATTGAACGATTTGATCGGTCGCGTATTTATACGCTTTTCCATTATCCATCAACGTCGTAATATCTTTAAACAAAATGCCCGGTTTCGGAAAGTCCGGCACGATCGTAATATATTGTTTTAAATCCATTGTACGTTTGCCTCCTCGTGCGTTTGCGAACGTGTCATGTCCAACAAACAGCGGTTAAGCTGCTCATAAGTAGAATATAATAACTGTTGCTCCACCTCAAGCTCGTCCCGCCAGCGGCGGTACGTCGGCGATTCGTGCAAATCGCGCTTCGCCGGCGCGCGGACGAGCGAAATGACGCCGTTTTGCTCCGTAATAAACTCCAACTCCAAAAACACTTTCGCCATAAAATGAACGGTCTCTTCCGTCCAACCGCGGGCGCGCGCCAATTGCCCGCCCCGCTCGGCAAGCGGGAACGAACGGTATTTGTGCAACAGCGCATAAAACCATTTAAAATGATCGCGCGTCGGGAACGTACGGAAAAATCGGGCTTCCGGCTGGGCGAACAGCGCATAAATGCGCGCCGGCTCCTTGCCCCCAAGCAAGGCGGCAAGCCTTCCGAGCGTCGGCGGCAAATCAAGCAGAACAACGTAACGGCCGCTAATCTCCAGCGCACCCGCCTCTTCGTCCGTCAGCACGCAGCGAAGTTCCCCGCGAAACGAGGCTAAATCAGGGCGCGCGCCCGTTCCTTGGCGAAACATGACAAGCAGCCGCTTTTCTTTTGGCAACCGCTCAAGAAAGGGACGGACGTCGCGGCAGCCGCGGATGTCAAACAGCTGGCAGTGGCTGACCGCCAGATCACACAGCGACAGCTGCGCCTTCGCCAGCCCGTTCCATTCATTCACGGAAAGCTCCCCGACTGCCGAAACGCGCGCCCCCGGGGCGATTTCCTCACACAGCGGTCCGAGGCCAAAACCAATGGCGTCGACTGAGGCGCCCTCCTGCGCAAACACCGCCTTCATATGGGCGCCGTTCGCTCCGACGCGCCGCATCGTTTCAACGGACGCCCCTTCAATGAGAACAAGCGGCCGCGGATTGCCGACGCCAAACGGAGCGAGCCGTTCGAGCCCGCGGGCGGCGTCGAGCGTCAGCTCAGCGACCGAACAAGAGGCGTCAATAAACGTCAGCGGCGTCAAGTCGTCATCGGACAGCGTTTCCGCGGCGATGGCGTTCAGCCGCCGCCGCAATGGTTCTACATCGTCAAGCGCCAACGTCATTCCTGCGGCCATCGGATGGCCGCCGAAATGCGGCAACAGGTCGCGGCACCGCGACAAACTGGCGAACAAGTCGAACCCGTGGATGCTGCGTGCCGACCCTTTGGCGATCCCTTTTTCCCGGTCAACCGCCAGCACCACCGCCGGGCGGTAAAACTGCTCGACGAGCTTGGAGGCGACAATGCCGACGACCCCGGCATTCCACCCTTCGCCGGCGACAACAAGCACGCGGTGTTCTTCAGGGGGAAACTGACGGCGCACCATCTCGGCTGCCTCGTCCGCAATTTGCGCCACCAACTGCTGGCGTTCGCGGTTTAACTCGTCCATCTCCGCCGCCAGTTGCGCCGCTTCGTCCTCATCGTCCGTCATTAAGAGCGCCACCGCCGGGTCGGCGCCGCCGAGGCGCCCGGCCGCATTCAACCGCGGCGCAATGACAAAGCCGACCGTTTGTTCATTTAAAGCGGCGGCATCAATGCGGCATTGCCGCCAAAGGGCGCGCAGACCGGCGCGCTTCGTTTCTCGCAGCGCTTCAAGTCCTTGGGCGGCGAGAATCCGGTTTTCCCCAACGAGCGGCACTAAATCGGCAATCGTTCCAATCGCCACCAAATCAAGCAAATGGTGCGGCACTCGCCCAAGCAGAGCATGCGCGACTTTGAAGGCGACGCCGACACCAGCCAAGTCGCGAAACGGGTATGTACTTCCTTGCTTTTTCGGATGAATGATCGCATACGCCTTCGGCAGCACCGGCCCTGGTTCGTGATGGTCGGTCACAATGACGTCAAGCCCCCACTCGTTAGCGGCGGCGATTTCATTGACCGCCGCAATTCCGTTGTCGACGGTCACAATCACGGAAACGCCCCGCTCTTTGGCGGCGCGGAATGCCGCCATATTCGGGCCGTATCCTTCCGTAAAGCGATTGGGAATGTAGAACTCGACTGACGCTCCCGCCTCCTTGAGCGCGCTCATCATGACGGACGTGCTGCAGACGCCATCGGCATCGTAATCGCCGTACACAAGAATGCGCTCGCCCGCCTCAATCGCCCGCCTGAGGCGCTGGATGGCCCGCTCCATCCCATCAAGCAGAAACGGATCATGAAACGGCTGCCGAAGCGGATGAAGAAACGCAGCTGCTTCCGCCGCCGTTCGCACGCCGCGGCAGACGAGCAACCGCGCCAACAGCGGCGCAAGGCTGGCTTCTTCAGCCAGCCGCTGTACAATCTGTTCGTCGGGGCGACCCACTTCCCAACGCGTTTTCGCTTGCAACATGTCCCCCACCTCAACTCTTCTTATTATACAAAAAGAAGAAAAGGGCAGGCAACGACGTTACGTGTTTTTTTCCGGGTCGTACGGATTGATATGCACCATCACGTCGCGGACGCGCGGCAAAGTGAGCAGCTTTTCTTTCACTTTTTTCCCGATCCGGTGCCCCTCCTCAACGGTCAACCGTGGATCAACTGCAATCTTTAAATCCACAATGACATAGTGGCCATGCTCGCGTGCATACAACTCGTTAATTTGCCGCACATCGGGAATGGACAAGACCGCCTCGCGCAAATAGCCGGCCTCTTCCTCGTGCAGCACATGGTCAATCGCCGTATGGATCGAATGGCGTCCAAGCTCCCATGCCATTTTCAACACAAGAATCGCCACGAACAGCCCGGCAAGCGGATCAGCGTACACAAGCCAGCCGATCCCCCATTTTCCGCCGAGAATGGCGGCGCCGACGCCGGCGAGCGCGGCGAGTGAAGAGAAAACGTCGGAGCGGTGCTCGTAAGCGTTGACGATTAATGCATCGCTTTGCAGTTTTTTTCCGAGCCGGTATTTGTAGCGGAACATCGCTTCTTTGACAGCAATCGACAACAACAGAACATAAATGGCCGCGACCCCCGGCGGCGACAGTGGGGCAAAAAAGGATTCAAGCGCGGAACGCCCGATCTCGAGCCCGACGAGAAACAGAAGAACCGCCACAATAATGGCGGCGATGGATTCCGCCTTTCCGTGCCCGTACGGATGGTCTTCATCCGGCGGGCACGCCGCGGCGCGCAGCCCGACCCAAACAGCAAACGAGCCGGCGACATCGGACGCCGAATGAGCGGCGTCAGCAATTAACGCCTGGCTTTGGCTCCATATGCCGACGGCCGCCTTGACGACAGCGAGCGCCATGTTGCCGACGATGCCGACAGCCGCTGCTGTTTTCGCCTGCTTGAATCGCTGTTCGTTTTCCATATCCTTTGTCCCCCATCTTTTGCGTTTCGCCTGCTTTGCATCTGGCCATTAGTGTAACCCATTTTTCCCTCATCGTTGCGAAAGAAAAAGCACCGGAAAAAGCAAGCGCTGTTTCCGGTGCGGTCATTATAAGTTCGGTTCGGCTTCCGGCGCCGCTTTTTTTGCCCCTTTGCCTTTTTTGAGCTCCCGGCCTTTCCAGACGACCCAGAGCTGCGAGGCGATGCAAAGCGATGAGTATACGCCGCAAACAAGCCCGACAAGCAAGGCGAGGTTGAAGTTGCGGATTGCTTCGCTGCCGACCAAAAGCAAGGCGACGACGGTAAACAAGACGGTCAAGACGGTGTTGATCGAACGCGTAAACGTTTGCTGCAACGCCCGGTTGACGATATGCTGCAAGTCGCTGACCGTTTTCGGCTTCCGCCTTTTCATAAGATCGCGGATGCGGTCAAATGTGACGATCGTATCGTTGATCGAGTAGCCGATGATGGTCAACACGGCGGCGATAAACGTCAAGTCGACTTCCAGACGCGTTAAGCTGAACACGGTCACGATGAAGAACGCATCATGCAATAAGGCGATAATCGCCGCCAGCGCCATCCGCCATTCAAAACGGACGGTCACATAAAGGATGATCCCGATCGACGAAATGAGCACAGCGATGAGCGCATTGCGGGCGAGCTGCTTGCCGACGATCGGCGAGACGGTGCTTACGTTCGGCTCAAATCCATACGCTTCTTTCAACTCGCTTTTCAGCTTCGCAATTTCGTTTTTATCAAGCACGCCAATTAAGCGAACGACGCCTGTTTTCCCATCCGCGCCGGAAAGGATGACCTCCTTGGGTTCATGACCGAGCTCCTTGAAATAGCCGCGCAGCTCATCGGCATCGATCGGGCGGCTACTCGCCACCTCAATGCGCGTCCCGCTTGTAAAATCAATGCCGAGATTCAACCCGAGCGCTGCCAGCGAAATGACGCCGGCAAGCGTCAAGGCGCCGGAGAACAGGAAAAACTTTTTGCTATGTTTGACAAAATCCCAGCGGTCAAACTTCGTCGGCACTTCCGTTTCATCGGTCGTTTCAGCGATGTTTAAGATCTCCGACCGTTTCACCCCGAACCATTCCGGCTTTTTATCCAACCAGCGGCTCGAGACAAGCAGTCCGAGCAGCAGACGCGTGCCGTAAACCGCCGTGACGAAGGTGACGACAATGCTGATGATGAGCATCGTCGCAAACCCTTTGACCGAGCTTGTCCCGTAAATGAACAAGACCGCGCCGGCGATGATCGTGGTAAGGTTGGCATCAAAAATCGTCGCAAACGAGCCGCGGTTGCCGGCGCGAAACGCCGACAGCATCGACTTGCCGAGCTTAATTTCTTCCTTGATTCGCTCGTACGTAATAATGTTGGCATCGACCGCCATCCCGACCCCTAAAATGAGAGCGGCGATGCCCGGCAGCGTCAAGACGCCGTTCATCCAATCAAACAACAGCAAAATCAAATAAATATAGACGGACAACGTAATGACGGCAATGACTCCCGGCAGCCGGTAAAACCAAATCATAAACACGAAGATGGCAGCGATACCGATGATGCCGGCCAACATCGTTTTTTGCAAGGCGTTTTTCCCGAATTGGGCGCCGACAGACGTCGAGTAAATTTCATGCAACTCGACAGGAAGCGCGCCCGCGTTCAACAAATCGGCGAGCTGCTGCGCTTCTTTCACCGTAAAGTTGCCGACGATCGACACGTCGGTCTGGTTGAACACTTGGTTGACAGACGCGGCAGAAATAAATTTTGGATCCGCCTTGCCTGCTTCTTTTCGGTACGAATCGACTCCTTCTTGAAAATCGAGCCAGATGACCAAAATGTTGTTCGGCGGCCCCATCTTATACACTTTTTCCGTCACCTGGCGGAACTTGTCAGCATCTTTTAGTTTAATCGCCACGCTCGGCCGGCCGTTTTCATCAAACGACAGTTTTGCCCCGCCTTGGACGAGGTCGCTTCCGTCCATCAGCACGTTGTCATTCACATCGCGGAACGTGAGCTTCGCCTGCGTCGCCAAAATTTGGCGCGCTTCGTTTTGATCTTTCACTCCGGCGAGCTGGACGCGGATGCGATCGTTCCCTTCAATGTCGACGCGCGGCTCGCTGACGCCGAGGACGTTGATCCGCCGGTTTAAGGCGCTGACCGTGCTTTGGAGCGTTTCATGGTCAATTTTGTCGCCTTTTTTCGCCGGCTTCACTTCATACAGCACTTCAAATCCGCCTTGCAAATCAAGGCCCAGCTTTATGTTATGTACAATTCCTTGAATCGTCGGCCCCATCACTCCTGCAAACAACAACAAGAGGAGAAAAAAGGCGACGATGCGGCTTCGCTTTACCATCCGTTTTGAAATCCTCCTTTGGCTCATCTTGTCGGCCTAGCCGCCGCAGCGTCATCGTGAAACGGATCCGCTTCGACTTTCATTATGGGACAGCGGACGGCTAGTGTCAATTTTTCCGCTATAACAAATCGTGAAGAATGCGCTCCAGCTCATCCCCTCCAGTCAACCGCTGCTGCTCGTACGACCGCATCGTCAAAAAGGCCATATATTCCCCCGGCGAAAGCGACAAAATGTCGCTCACTAGTTCATGCAGCTTTTTTTCCGCCGCTCCATGTTTCCACCTGCGCGTCCGCAAACATTCCCACAGCCCGTCAAGCGTCACTTGCGTATAGCCGAGCAGGCGAAATTCATCATATTTGCACTCGAGCGCCGGCATAAGCTGTTCGCGCAGCTTTTGCTCGTGATCCATTCCCCACCCTCCCGCGCCATGCCAGCCATGATCCTTGTCATGCTTGGCCATATGTCTCGCATATATTGTATAAAAGATTAAGGCATTTGAGAAGGCAGGGAACGAAAATGTCCAAATTTTTGCAAGGGACGGTCATTTTAATCGCCGCCGGCTTTATTACAAAAATTCTTGGCTTCATCAACCGCATCGTCGTCGCCCGGATGATCGGCGATGAAGGGGTCGGGCTGTACATGATGGCGGTGCCGACGCTCGTGCTGGCGATCACCGCGACGCAAATCGGGCTGCCGGTCGCCATCGCGAAGCTTGTCGCTGAGGCGGAAGCGGCCGGCGACCGGCAACGGGTGAAAAAAATTCTTGTCGTGTCGCTCACGACGACCGGGGTGATGAGTCTCGTATTCCTGCCGGCGCTCATTGTTGCAGCGCCGTGGCTTTCGCGGACGATGTTCACCGACCCGCGCACGTACTACCCGTTAATGGCCATCGCCCCAGTCGTGCCAATCGTGGCGATTTCTTCGGTGTTGCGCGGCTATTTTCAAGGGCGCCAGCAAATGAAGCCATACGCCTACTCGCTTTTGATTGAACAAATCGTCCGCATCAGCTTGATCGCCTTATGCACAAGGCCTCTTTTGCCGTACGGCGTCGAATACGCCGCCGCCGGCGCCATGGCATCTTCCGTCCTTGGCGAACTGGCCGCCTTACTGTACTTGTTGTTTTTATTTAAGTTCAAAAAGTCCATCCGCCTGCGGACGAACTTTTTTCGCTACGTACATGCCGGTAAAGAAACGTTCGTCCGCCTCATGCGGATCGCCCTGCCAACGACCGGCGGCCGCCTGATCGGCTCGCTTTCCTGGTTTTTCGAGCCGATTGTCGTCGCCAATAGCTTGGCGTTAGCCGGTGTAGCCACATCGATGGCCACCAGGCAATACGGCCAGCTGGTCGGCTATGCGATCCCGTTGCTCACGCTGCCGTCATTCATTACGTACGCGCTCTCAACCGCGCTCGTTCCTGCCATCAGCGAGGCGATGGCGCAAAACAAGCCGGTGTTGGTCGAATACCGGATCGCCCAGGCGATGCGGCTGTCGCTCGTCACCGGCGGCCTTTCCGCCGTCGTCCTGTACATTTTTGCCGAACCGTTAATGCGGTGGATGTATGGCACAAGCGAAGCGGCCATCTTTATTCAGGTGATGGCGCCATTTTTCTTGTTTTACTATTTCCAAGGCCCGCTGCAAGCCGTGCTGCAAGGGCTTGATTTGGCGAACGCCGCCATGACGAACAGCTTGATCGGCGCGGTGGTGAAGCTCGCCTGCATTTTCGTTCTTGCCTCGCGGCCGGGTTTAGGCATTATGGGGGCAGCGCTGGCGACATCGGTCGGCACGGTGCTTGTGACGCTTCTCCATTTTGCCACCGTCGCCAAAGCGGTGTCGTTTTCCATTCATGTGCGCGAGTATGGGAAAGCGCTCATCGCCATCACCATAGCCGGCGCGGCCGGCTACGCGCTCTACCATCATCCGCCGGCGGCAGCGCCTTCATCGTCATGGACGCTGTTTGCGATGACGGCAACCATCGCTTTGTATACCGCTTCCCTTCTCGTCTTCCGGCTGATCAAACGGGAGGAACTCGTCTACCTGCCCGGACTGCACTGGCTGGCCGGGAAAAACGGAAGAAAATGAACTTCTAAACGTGTCCAACGGCGAATATATTGTGGTAAAACGATTGTGGGCAAGGGGGGGAGCACGGTGTCACGGCTTGGCAGCGCACTCGTCTACGGCGTCGCCACCATTTTCGTTTTGGCGGCATTCGTCAGCTTCGTTTTTTCGTTGCTGCTCAAATGGACGGATATTCATGAATCGTCGCTCACATGGATCATTTTTGCCGTCTCAGTCATCTCGATGTTCATCGGAGGGATCGTCGCCGGCGGGAAAAGCCAGGAAAAAGGGTGGCTTGCCGGCGGGTTGACCGGCCTTTCGTTTACGGTGATTATCTTTTTGTTTCAGTTTCTCGGCATCGAAAAACCGTTTACGGTCGAACAATGGCTATACCATCTCGGCTTTTTGATTGCCGCCTCCCTCGGCGGCATCGTCGGCGTCAACTTGTCGCCGGCGCGCCGCGAGCGGGCGTAAGCGGGCGCATCGATGCGAAAGCGGCTGTTTCATTGGGAAACAGCCGCTTTTTTTTGACGGCAGCCTGGCTTAGGCGCCGCCCTCTGAGCTTCCACTATGCCTTGCTTTCCGCCACCACTTCTCTTACCGCAGAGCGGTCGAACGTCAACCGCGTGCCGTCGCCGGCGCGGACGATGATTTTGTCTTCATCGACCGAGTCGATAATGCCATGCAAGCCGCCAATCGTGACGATTTTGTCACCTTTTTTCAAGTTCGCCTGCATTTGCTGGATGGCGCGCTGCCGCTTTTGCTGCGGACGGATGAGCAGGAAATAAAAAATGACGAAAAACAGCACGATCGGCAAGATGTTGGCAATCGCCGCGTTCATGCGATCCCCTCCTTTCTGGGCAGCTAAAAGTTTTTCGCGTTCGGCTTGTTGAAGCCGTAGCGTTCGAAAAATTCCTCACGAAAATCGGCAAGCCGATCTTCACGGATCGCTTGTCTCACCTGCTCCATTAATTTTATCAAAAAATAGACGTTATGGTAAGACGTGAGGCGGATGCCAAATGTTTCATCGCATTTGATGAGATGGCGAATGTAGGCGCGCGTATAGTTCCGGCACGTGTAGCAGTCGCAGTTCGGATCAAGCGGCGAAAAGTCGCGGGCGTACTGGGCATTTTTAATGACGACCCGACCTTCGCTCGTCATCACGGTGCCGTTGCGGCCGATGCGCGTCGGCAGCACGCAATCAAACATGTCGATGCCGCGGATCGCCCCGTCAATCAGCGAATCGGGCGACCCGACGCCCATTAAATAGCGGGGCTTGTCCGCTGGCAAAAGCGGCGTCGTAAACTCAAGCACCCGATTCATCACGTCTTTCGGCTCGCCGACCGACAATCCGCCGACCGCATAGCCGGGAAAATCGAGCGACACTAAATCGCGGGCGCTTTGGCGGCGCAATTCCTCATACTCGCCGCCCTGGACGATGCCAAACAGCCCTTGCTCGTCCGGCCGGCGGTGCGCTTTCAGGCAGCGCTCGGCCCAGCGGCTCGTCCGCTCAACCGACCGTTTCATATAGTCGTACGTCGCGGGATACGGCGGACATTCGTCAAACGCCATGATAATGTCCGCACCGAGCGCATTTTGAATTTCCATCGCTTTTTCCGGCGATAAAAACAGCTTATCGCCGTTTAAATGGTTGCGGAAATGGACGCCTTCTTCCTCGATGCGGCGGAATTCGCTCAAACTAAACACCTGGAAGCCTCCGGAATCGGTCAAAATGCCGCGGTCCCAGTTCATAAACGCGTGCAGGCCGCCCGCCTCCTCGACGATGTCATGGCCCGGCCGAAGCCATAAATGGTACGTGTTGCTCAAAATGACGCCTGCACCCATTTCCTTCAACTCTTCCGGCGACAGCGTCTTGACCGTCGCGAGCGTCCCGACCGGCATAAACATCGGCGTTTCAAACGACCCGTGCGGCGTATGGAGAATGCCAAGGCGCGCCCCAGTCTGCCGGCACGTTTTGATCAGTTCAAAGCGAATCGGTGTCGTCAACGTGCTGTTCTCCTTTCTCAAATGATGAGCATGGCATCACCGAAGCTGAAAAAGCGATACCGTTCCTTCACCGCTACCTCATAGGCATGCAAAATGTGCTCGCGTCCGGCCAGCGCACTCACGAGCATAATGAGCGTCGACTTCGGTAAATGGAAATTCGTGACCAGCCCATCAATCCCTTTGAACTCATAGCCGGGATAGATGAAAATGTCGGTCCAGCCGCTTTCGGCGACAAATCGGCCGTTATGTTTGCCGGCGATCGTCTCGAGCGTCCGTGTCGACGTCGTGCCGACGGCGATGATGCGGCCGCCTTGATTCCGGACACGGTTTAACGTTTCAGCCGTTTCCTCGCTCATTTGGTAAAACTCGGCGTGCATATCGTGCTTCTCGACTTCGTCCACTTGCACTGGCCGAAACGTGCCAAGCCCGACATGAAGGGTGATGAAGACGATATGCACCCCTTTTTGGCGAATGTCCTCAAGCAGCTCTTCGGTGAAATGCAAGCCGGCGGTCGGCGCTGCCGCCGAGCCGATTTCACGGGCATAAACGGTCTGATACCGCTCCGGGTCGTCGAGCTTTTCTTTAATGTACGGCGGCAGCGGCATCTCGCCAAGCTCGGCCAACACTTCATAAAACAAGCCGTCATACGAAAACTCAAGCACTCGCCCGCCGTGTTCCAGCGTATCGAGGCAGACGGCTTGAAGCTTCCCACCGCCAAAGGTGAGCTTCGTCCCCGGCTTGACCCGTTTGCCCGGCTTAACGAGCGTCTCCCAACGGTCGCCGTCAAGCTGCTTTAAAAGCAGCACTTCCACCGTCCCGCCCGTTTCCGCTTTTTCGCCGTAAAGACGCGCCGGCATGACGCGCGTATCGTTTAACACGAGGCAATCGCCCGGATTCAAGTACGAAATAATGTTGCGAAATGTTTCATGGCGGATGGCGCCCGTTCGTTTATCGAGCACCATAAGCCTTGACGCCGCCCGGTCCGGAAGCGGCGTTTGCGCAATCAACTCTTCCGGCAAATGAAAATCAAACAAATCGACTTTCATCCTATTTCGCGCAGGAGACTCCCACTTCAACGACCAAAGGGAGTAAGTGGGAGAGGAATGCGCGTTCCCCCCTTTCTTTTGTGTATGATATAA